>NZ_BADI01001132.1:0-332 GCF_000333555.1 Herbaspirillum sp. B65
TGAGGGACTCCAGCAAGGCCATGGCTTCATCCACGACCTCGGTCTGGCTGGCCACGGTCTGGTACCACTTGTATTGCAGGCCGCGCCGCTCCTGGATCGCCAGGATTACCGACTCCAGCACCGTGAGTCCGGCAAAAAGCGTATTGATCTGGAAGGTGCGGGTCATGCCGCGCTTGACGCGTTCATGCTGGGCCAAGGCGGTGATATCCTCGCCACCGAACCATACCTTGCCCCCGCTGGGCGCAAAGCCGCCCGTGAGCAGATTGATGAAGGTGGTCTTGCCGGCGCCATTGGGACCGATCAAGGCGTGGCGCGCGCCGGGTGTGAAGGTC
>NZ_BADI01001131.1:0-3047 GCF_000333555.1 Herbaspirillum sp. B65
GGATGGATTCGTCGGCGTCGCAGGTGAATTGGCGACCGCTAGGCTGGACTGTGACTTGGAAACTCATACAATTCTGCTTCTGGATTAATTTGGGTGGAATATCGTGAAAAAACTGGGCTTGCCCCGTGTACTGATCCTGGGCTGCGGCGACGTCGGCCTGCGCCTGTTGCCGCTGCTGCTGCCGCGCTATCGCGTGCTGGCCGTCACCAGCCAGCCTGGGCGCTGCGCCGAACTGCGCGCGGCCGGGGCCGTTCCGGTACTGGCTGACCTCGATCATCCCCTGAGCCTGGGCCGCCTGGCGCGCCTGGCACCGACCATCGTGCATCTGGCGCCGCCGCAGTCCGAAGGTCGTCTCGACCGCCGTACCCGCAATT
Organism: Herbaspirillum sp. B65; assembly: GCF_000333555.1. Taxonomy (NCBI): domain Bacteria; kingdom Pseudomonadati; phylum Pseudomonadota; class Betaproteobacteria; order Burkholderiales; family Oxalobacteraceae; genus Herbaspirillum; species Herbaspirillum sp. B65. Next base: position 375 of record NZ_BADI01001131.1, read on the forward strand.
TGGCCGCCATTTTACCCGAGGGCGCGCGCCTGGTTTATATCAGCACCACCGGTGTCTACGGAGATTGCGCTGGCGCAAGTTTCGATGAGACGCGCCGCGTGCATCCGCAAAACACCCGCGCCGTGCGTCGGGTCGATGCCGAAACCGTGCTGCGCGCCTGGGCCCGGCGTCGCCACGGCAAGCTTGCCATCCTGCGCGTGCCCGGCATCTACGCTGCCGACCGTCTGCCGCTGGAGCGCCTGCACAAGGGCTTGCCGGCGCTGTCGGCGGCCGAAGACGTCTATACCAACCACATCCATGCCGATGACCTGGCCCGCGTCGCCGCCGCCGCCCTGCGCCTAGGCGCGCCCAACCGCATCTATCACGCGGTGGATGACAGCGACCTCAAGATGGGCGACTACTTCGACCTGGTGGCCGATGCCGCCGGCCTGTCGCGCCCGCCGCGCCTGCCGCGCAGCGAGCTGGAACGCAACGTCTCGCCGATGATGCTGTCCTTCATGTCGGAGTCGCGTCGCCTGGAGAATCGCCGCATCAAGGAAGAGCTGGGCGTGCGGCTACGCTACCCGGACGTGCCTAGCCTGCTGGCGCAATGGAAACTGACAAGAAACTGAAGAAAACTGCCATCTATATGCGTTTTTCACGCCTTTCTTATTCGGAATATGAATAAGCATACGATTTTTAAGTAGTTGTTTTGCCTGGCGGGCAACAGTACAGTCCATGCCTGAATAAAAGGGGATAGCCGCGCCGGACCACCTGGCAGGCCCACAACACGGCCGCCGGCACCTTCCCATCACTCCATTCCTAGCGCGGCCAGTGGGCCGGACGACATGAAGCTATCTTTCAACAACGTCGCCAAGCGGTTCGGCGACCTGCACGTGATCGAGGAATTCACCCGCGAGATTGCCTCGGGTGAACTGGTCGCGCTGGTCGGCCCTTCCGGTTGCGGCAAGTCCACGCTGCTGCACATGGCAGCCGGCCTGGAAAAGCCCAGCAGCGGCACGGTCGCCGGCGATGGCCAGGCCATCCGTGGCCCGCATCCCGAGCGCACCCTGATGTTCCAGGAAAACGCCCTCTATCCCTGGCTGACCCTGCAGCAGAACGTGGCCTTGGCCCTGGAATTCCAGGGCGTGGACAAGAAGGCCGCCGCCGAGCAGGCCCGCACCTGGCTGGACAAGGTCAAGCTCAAGGGTTTCGAACAGTATTACCCGCACCAGGTCTCGGGCGGGATGCGCCAGCGCGCCGCCCTGGCGCGCGCCTTCATCTCGCAACCCAAGGCCTTGCTGCTGGATGAACCTTTTGGCGCACTCGATGCGCTCACCCGCATGACCCTCCAGGATGCCCTGCGCGAGCTGATCCGCCAGCAGGGCCCGACCGTGGTGCTGGTGACGCACGATGTGGATGAAGCTTTGTTCCTGGCTGACCGCATCTTCGTGTTCAGCCCGCGCCCGGCCAAGGTCTTGAAGGAATTCAACCTGGTGCATCACGAAAAGACGCACGACCTGTCCGAATTCGCGGCCACCCGTCGCGAGATCCTTGGCCTGCTGGGCATCCATGCCGAGCAGGATGAATTGCCAAAACCTAGAAGGGGTTGGAGTATGAAACTCGCACGCATCCTGGCGCCGGCCATCACCGCCGCCGCCCTGGCTTTTTCCGGCAACGCCTTGGCCCTGGAAAAATTCAAGATCGGCTACCTGCGCGTGATGGACGATGCGCAAGCCATGGCCGCCTATGAGGCCGGTCTGTACAAGAAGTACGGCCTGGACGTCGAGTTGATCGAGTTCAAGTCCGGCACCGACCTGGTCAAGGCAATTGTCGGCGGCCAGCTCGATAGCGGCGTGTTCGGCTTTTCCAATGCCGTGGCTTGGGCCTCCAAGGGCGCTGACCTGAAGGTGGTGGGCGGCGCGCAACTGGGCTACCACGCCCTGGTGGCGCGGGACGATTCGGGCATCAACAAGGTGGCCGACCTGAAGGGCAAGACCCTGGCCTCGCAAGCCGAGGGCAGCACGGCTGACACCGTGCTCAAGGGCGTGGTGCTCAAGGATGCCGGCCTCAAGCCGGATGATGTGAACGTGATGGGCGTCTCGCCCCAGGTGGCGGTGCAGTCGCTGGTGGGCAAGCGGGTCGACGCCGCCTTCCTGTTCGAGCCACAGGCGCGCATCGCGCAACTGATCGCGCCGGTCAAGCAGGTCTATGAGATCGGTGAAGTCTGGCCTTTCCCCTGCATGGTGGTCATCACTTCCGGCGAGACCCTGAAGAAGAAACGCGATGCGGTCTGGAAGTCGCTCGATGCGCAACGGGATGCCATCACCCTGCTGCAGAAGAAACCAGCCGAAGCCTCCAAGCTGATCGCCGGCTACTTCATCGCCGAACCGACCTTGAAGACCTTGAAGCATGGCGAGATGCTGCGCGAAGACGTGATCCGCGATGCCATCAAGAGCCAGACCTTCACCCCCAAGATCAGCAAGAAGGACCAGGACCGGATGCAGGAAATCGCCGATATCCTGCAGTCGCAGGGTTCCTTGAAGACCCGCGACGGCAAGCCCTTCGATGTCAATGGCATCACCGACCTGTCGTGGCAGAACGCGCGCAAGCTGTAAAACCTAAGTTTTTGGTGTGCGCAATATAAGTTTTTTCCCTGGCCGGACGTAGTCCGGCCATCGTCTTTTATCAGTC
>NZ_BADI01001130.1:0-1178 GCF_000333555.1 Herbaspirillum sp. B65
CGTCATCAGCTATCTGTTCGGCTACGTGTATTCGCTGAGCCTGCTGGCCATCAGTATTCCCACGGCCATGTTCTTCTTCCGCAAGCCCTTCTATACGATGGATGGACTCAACGACAAAGATCTATTCATGATCCTGGTCTACACCGTCATCGTTGCCACCGCCTCGCTGATCATCGAATGGCTGCAACGTGAACGCTATGCCGCCGTGCTGCAGCAGCGCGTCTCGGAAACCCGCTACCGCCTGCTGATCGAATCCGACCAGGCGCGCCGCGCCGAATATGCCAAGCAGTTCGAGAACAACACCAGCCCCGCCAGCAACTCCGGCAGCGGCGAGAACGCCTGACCCAGCGCCTTCACGGTCTTGCCTGGCGCCATTGACGCCAGGCAAGCTCAACTCATCAGGAAGCCCCTGATATCCCTCCCCGCCGGCCTCTCCTAAGATGTACGCATCACAGCAAGGAGGCCGCCATGTCCCTGACCCATCACCTGCCCCGTATCCTGCTCGTCGACGCCGACCTGGACGCCATCGAAGCGGCCCGCTTCGCGCTCTGGCGCAGTCACCTGCCCTGCCAGTTCGAATGGTTCGACGATGCCGAACTGGCCAATGCCTCGCTGCTGACGCAAGCCCTGTGCCACTCGCGCGACCTGCCGGCGCTGATCCTGCTGGACCCGCGCAGCTTTGCCTGTACCGAAGGATATGAATTCTTGCGCACCCTGTGCGTGTACCCGCAACTGACCTCGATTCCGCTGGTGCTGTTCACCGCTGCGCCGCTGTCGAGCGACTTCGCGCAAGACCAGGATTGCCGCATCTGGTACGCCGCCAAGCCGCCGCGCACCAGCGACTACATGGACCTGGTCACCCGCTGCGTGCAACAACGCCTGCGCCAGCCCGAAATGCTCTGAAGCGGCCAACTCCAGGGTCATGCGCAGATCCCTAGCACTGCGTATGTGAATTAATCTTCTTCAACTGCTTGAGCTCCCACAGCGCCTGCAATACGTGCAGGGTAGCCGGCTCCAGTTGCGCGGCGCGATGCGCAATACCCAGCGGACGCCATAGCGCCGGGCGCAAGGGCCGCATCACGATGCGCGGATCCAGCGGCACCGTGCGGCCCTGGGCACTGGCCTCGTGCGGCAAGAGCGTGGCGCCATAGCCGGCGGCCACCAGGCTTTTGATGGCA
>NZ_BADI01001129.1:0-822 GCF_000333555.1 Herbaspirillum sp. B65
CGCAGTTCCCGCTGCATTCCGGCCGTATCCTCGGGCTGACCGGCCGCGTATTGATCTCGTTGATGGGAGTGCTGGTGGCGATGCTATCAGTCACTGGCGTGGTCATCTGGGCACGCAAGCGCCGTGCACGTCTGCAACAGCGCCAGCGTCTGGCCACCCAAAAGATACCGGCCCGCGAGGGGCCGGTGGCGAAACTGCGCTAAAACAATGAAGGCGGCGGTGCCGGTCTCAATGCGCCATCAGCACCGGTAGCGTCATCGTCTTGAGGATGGTCAGCGTCACCCCGCCCAGCAACACTTCACGGAAGCGGGTGTGGCCGTAGCCGCCCATGACTAGCAGGTCCGAACCCTTGTCGGCGGCCAGCGAGAGCAGGGCGTTGCCGATGTCCAGCGGGGTCTGTTCCTGGGCCACTTCCACCTTCACACCATGGCGCGCCAGGTAGAGCGCAATGTCGGCGCCCGGCTGTTCGCCATGGGTGCCCAGGCGCTTGTCGGAATTGAAGATCACCACTGTCACGTTGTCAGCCTGGCGCAGCAGCGGCAGGGCGGCGGTGATGGCGCGGGTCGATTCCATGCTGCCATCCCAGGCGATCAGGGCATTCTTGCCCACGTGCTTGAATTCACCGGCGCTGGGGATGATCAACACCGGGCGCGGGGAGTTGAGCATCACGTATTCGGGCAGATCGGTCAGGAAGCTGTCGTCGGCATCGTCCAGGTCGGCCTGGCTGACCACCACCAGGTCGGCATAACGCGCTTGCAGGGCCAGTCCGCCCTCGGCATCGTCATCAACGAAGCGTTTTTCGCAGGAGGGCACGCCCACGCT
>NZ_BADI01001128.1:0-111 GCF_000333555.1 Herbaspirillum sp. B65
ACCGCGGTGAAGACTTCATGGTCGAGCTGTGCGGTGCCGGCAGTGACGACCAGCGGCGCGACCAGATCCGCCTGCGCATCTTCGATGAGCAGGGTCAGTGGCGCGCGGTAC
>NZ_BADI01001127.1:0-247 GCF_000333555.1 Herbaspirillum sp. B65
TTTTTGCGAAACCATCCATTATAAGGGAACGGCGCGCCAAACCGGCCAAGCGCAGCGTTGGCCAGGGCGCTGACGGGCAACCATTTTCTTTGTGGAAACAAAACGGGAGTCCTGAGACTCCCGTTGTTTAGTTGCTCGACCAGCTGCAGCAGCTGCTGTGGTTCAGTTCATGTCCATGAATCGGCCGGTGGCTTCGGAACGGTACTTCACGAGCGCCTTGTCGATGTCCTCGATCCAGACGCCTTCG
>NZ_BADI01001126.1:0-1247 GCF_000333555.1 Herbaspirillum sp. B65
CCGACCCGCGCCGAGACCATACGCGGGTACGTGCAGGGGATGCACCTGTTATGGCTGGCCGACCTGGCCACCCATCGGCTGGGCCAGAGCATGGGCCAGGCCGCCACCATCGAAACGCGCTACCGCTACACCCCCGATGTGAAGAGCCTGCCCGCCATGGTACCGGCCATCATCCCGCTGCTGCTGATGATGATCCCGGCCATGCTGACGGCGCTATCGGTGGTGCGCGAGAAGGAACTGGGTTCCATCCTCAACCTCTACGTCACCCCGGTCACCCGCACCGAATTCCTGCTGGGCAAGCAATTGCCTTACCTGCTCCTGGGGATGCTCAACTTCGCCATGCTCACCGTACTGGCGGTCACCGTGTTCGGGGTGCCGGTCAAGGGCAGCCTGTTGACGCTGACGCTGGCCGCGCTGATCTTCATCATCTGTTCCACCGGCTTCGGCCTGCTGGCCTCGACTTTCACCAATAGCCAGATCGCGGCCCTGTTCGTGACCATGATCGGCACCATCATTCCCTGCGTGCAGTTCGCCGGATTGCTCAACCCGGTATCTTCCCTGGAAGGGATGGGCGCCCTGATCGGCCAGGTCTATCCGGCCACGCACTTCCTGACCATCAGTCGCGGCGTGTTCAGCAAGGCGCTGGACGCGGGAGACCTGGCCTCCTCGTTCTGGCCGCTGACCCTGGCTGCATCGGTGATCCTGGGCCTGTCGGTGCTGTTGCTCAAGAAACAGGAGCGGTAAGATGCGCAACTCCTGGGCCAACATCTACCGCCTCGGCATCAAGGAACTGTGGAGCCTGCTGCGCGACCCGGCCATGCTGGTGCTGATCGCCTACACCTTCACGCTATCGATCTACGTGGCCGCCACCGCCATGCCGGAGAGCCTGCACAATGCGGCCATTGCCATCGTCGACAATGATGGCTCGCCGCTGTCGGCACGCATCGCCTCGGCCTTCTACCCGCCGCATTTCAAGGTAGCGCAACTGGTCACGGCCAGGCAGGCCGATGCTGGCCTGGATGCCGGCGACTACACCTTCGTTCTGGACATCCCGGCTGATTTCCAGCGCGACGTGCTGGCCGGACGCGCCCCGGCGGTGCAATTGAACGTGGACGCCACCCGCATGAGCCAGGCCTTCACCGGCAACAGCTACATCCAGCAGATGGTGAGCAACGAAGTCACGCAGTTCGTGCGCCGCACCGAAGCCACCGGCAGCACCCCGGTCGGCCTGTCTGCGGATGCGCTCA
>NZ_BADI01001125.1:0-4654 GCF_000333555.1 Herbaspirillum sp. B65
ACGTGGCGGCCGAGGTCAGACACTTCGTGGATCAAGTCGGCGTGGCGCAGTAAGACGCTGCCCTCGCTATCTCCCGCCCAGTCTGTGTCATCAGACTAGCGCCCCATGGCACCCTCCTTGATATTACCGACTCATCAGTCAGTAACCTGACGTACATCAATCGCGTTTCCAGCAAGCCTCTTCATAATGTGGACACAGAAGACGAAGCATTTCGTCGCCACATTTTCTGCTTACGCCGATGCCAACGATGTGCGAGCCCCCTCCAAGAATGCGTCTGCTGCTGGTTGCCTTGCCGCTGTTGCTGGCGGCCTGTCAATCGATGGCGCCGACCTACCAGCGGCCGGCAGCACCGGTGGCTGCACACTATCCGCAGCAGCCGGCCGGCATGGAGGCAGAGGCCCAGGCCCTGGGCTGGCAAGCCTATTTCCGCGATCCCCAGTTGCAAGCCCTGATCACCCAGGCGCTGGCCAACAACCGCGACTTGCGGGTGGCGGCCTTGCGGGTGGAAGAGGCGAGGGCGCTCTACGGTATCCAGCGTGCCGATCTGTTGCCCAGCATCGGCGCGCAAGTCGGTGTTGATCGCTCGCGCACCCCGGCCGACCTCAACCTGACCCAGCGTCCGCTGGTGGGCAGCGCCTACCAGGCCGGACTGGGCTTGAGCAACTGGGAAATCGACCTGTGGGGCCGCCTGCGCAGCCTCAGCGATGCCGCCCTGCAAAGCGCCCTGGCCAGCGAAGCCACGCGCCGCGCCGCCGCCCTGAGCCTGGTGGCGCAGGTGGCCGATGCCTATCTGGAACTGGCCGAGCTGGATGAACGCCTGGCCATCGCCCGCGATACCATCGCCAGCCGCCAGGAGAGCTATCGCATCTTCTCGCGGCGGGTCGAAGTCGGCGCCACCTCCAGGCTGAACCTGACCCAGATCGAAACCCTGCTGACCCAGGCCCAGGCGCTGGGGGCCCAACTGGAGCAACTGCGCGCCCAGCGCGTCAATGCCCTTAGCCTGCTGGTGGGCGCACCGCTGGAGCTGCCGGTGGGCCAGGCGCGCAGGGCGCTCGACGCCACGTTCCCCGAACTGGCAGCGGGCACGCCCTCATTACTGCTCACGCGCCGTCCCGACGTGGTGGCGGCCGAACTGCGTTTGAAGGCGGCCAATGCCAATATCGGTGCGGCACGCGCGGCCTTCTTCCCCAGCATTTCCCTGACCGGCAACCTGGGTACGGCCAGTGCCGAACTGAGCGGTCTGTTCCGCGATGGCAGCCAGGCCTGGACATTCTCGCCCAGCATCACGCTGCCCATCTTCACGGCCGGTCGCCTGCGCAACAATCTGGACCTGGCCGAGGTGCGCCGCGATATCGCGGTGGCCAATTACGAAAAGACCGTGCAGGGTGCTTTCCGCGATGTGGCCGATGCGCTGGCCGCACGCCAGTGGCTGACCCGGCAGTTGGCCATCGCCGAGACCGCGGAACAGGTGCAGAGCGAGCGTGCGCGCCTGTCCACGCTGCGCTATGACAACGGCGCCGCGCCGTTCCTGGACGTGCTCGATGCCCAGCGCGACCTGTTGAGCGCCCGCCAGCAACGGGTGCAGATCCGGCGCGCATTGCTGTCCTCGGCGGTGGCGCTGTATGCCGCGCTGGGTGGTGACAGCAGCCAGGCCACGGCCTTCCCCCTTCCTTCCGGATCCTGATCATGACGCTTGAACACGCCAAGAAACCCCTGCTGGCCGCCGCCCTGGCCGTGATCCTCGCCGGCGGCGCCTACTTTGCCTGGCAGCGCCTGCATCATGGCGGCCCGGGTGAGGGATTTGCCAGCGGCAATGGCCGTATCGAAGCCACCGAAGTGGACGTGGCCACCAAGCTGGGTGGGCGTGTCGATGCCATCCTGGTCAACGAAGGCGATTTCGTCAGCGCCGGCCAGCCGCTGGCCCATATGCAGGTGCTGTCGCTGCAAGCCCAGCGCGACGAAGCCCTGGCGCGCCAGCAGCAAGCGCTGTCGGCGGTCGCCAGTGCCGAGGCCCAGGTGGCCGTGCGTGAAAGTGACTACCAGGCCGCCCTGGCCCAGACCGCGCAGCGCGAGAGTGAACTGGATGCGGCGCGCCGTCGCCTGGCGCGTTCCGACGTGCTGGTCAAGGAAGGCGCTTCCTCGCTACAGGAAGTGGACGACGACCGCGCCCGCGTGCTGGGCATGGCGGCCGCCGTCACCGCCGCCAAGGCGCAAGTGACCGCCGCCCAGGCTGCCGTGGCTGCGGCGCGCACCCAGGTCAGCGGCGCCAAGTCGACGGTGACCGCGGCCGTGGCTACGGTCCAGCGCATCAAGGTCGATATCGACGACAGCACGCTCACCGCCCCGCGTGCCGGCCGCGTGCAATACCGCATCGCCCAGCCCGGCGAAGTGCTGGGTGGTGGCGGCAAGCTGCTCAACTTGGTGGACCTGAGCGATGTGTATATGACCTTTTTCGTCCCCGAAGCCGTGGCCGGCAAGCTGGCCCTGGGCAGTGACGCGCGCATCGTGCTTGATGCCGCACCCCAGTACGTGATCCCGGCCAGGATTTCCTTCGTCGCCAGTACTGCCCAGTTCACGCCCAAGACGGTGGAAACGGCCAGCGAGCGCCAGAAGCTGATGTTCCGCGTCAAGGCCCAGATCGATCCGGCGCTGCTCCAGCAACACCTCGCACTGGTCAAGACCGGCCTGCCCGGCGTGGCCTGGGTACGCACCGACAAGACTCGCGCATGGCCCGAGCAACTGGCGGTGAAGGTTCCGCAATGACGCCAGCGCCCGGCGAGCACGGCGTGGCGCGCCTGACGGGCGTGTCGCTGCACTATGGCCAGCGCTGCGCGCTGGAGAACGTCTCGCTGGATATTCCCGCTGGCCGCATGGTCGGCCTGATCGGCCCCGATGGCGTGGGCAAGTCCAGCCTGCTGTCGCTGGTGGCCGGGGCGCGCGCCTTGCAAGCGGGGGAGGTCAGCGTACTCGGTGGCGACATGCGCCAGGCCGAGCATCGCCAACAGGTCTGCCCGCGCATCGCCTACATGCCGCAAGGCCTGGGCAAGAATCTCTATCCCACCCTGTCGGTGGAAGAAAACCTGCAATTCTTCGCTCGCCTGTTCGGCCAGGGCGCAGCCGAGCGGCGCCGTCGCATCGATGAATTGACGGCCGGCACCGGCTTGTCCGCTTTCCTGGCGCGGCCGGCCGGCAAGCTCTCCGGTGGCATGAAGCAAAAGCTGGGCTTGTGCTGCTCGCTGATCCACGATCCCGATCTGTTGATCCTGGATGAACCCACCACCGGCGTGGACCCGCTCTCGCGCGCCCAGTTCTGGGACTTGATCGCCCGTATCCGCGCGCAACGCCCCGGCATGAGCGTCATCGTCGCCACCGCCTACATGGAAGAAGCCGACCGCTTCGACTGGCTGGTGGCCATGGACGCAGGCAAGCTGCTGGCCACCGGCACGCCTGCCGAACTGCACGCCCGCACCGGCACGGCGTCGCTGGAAGAGGCGTTCATTGCCTTGCTGCCTGAAGAGAAACGGCGCGGCCACCAAGCCGTACAGGTCACGCCGCTGGACGACAGCAACGCTGCCGAGGTAGCCATCGAAGCCAAGGGCCTGACCATGCGCTTTGGTGATTTCGTGGCGGTGGATCATGTGGATTTCCGCATCCGTCGCGGCGAGATCTTCGGCTTTCTCGGCTCCAACGGCTGCGGCAAGTCCACCACCATGAAGATGCTGACCGGGCTGCTGCAAGCCAGCCAAGGCCAAGCCTGGTTGTTCGGACGCGAAGTCGATCCGCGCGACATGACCACGCGCGCCCGCGTGGGCTACATGTCGCAGGCCTTTTCGCTGTATGGCGAACTGAGCGTGCGCCAGAACCTGGTGCTGCACGCCCGCCTGTACCGGCTGCCCGAAGATCAGATCGCCGCCCGCACCGAGGAAATGGCGACCCGCTTCGGCCTGCAGGATGTCATGGACAGCCTGCCCGAAAGCCTGCCGCTGGGAATCCGCCAGCGCCTCTCGCTGGCGGTAGCCATGGTCCACAAGCCGGAACTGCTGATCCTGGACGAACCCACCTCGGGGGTCGATCCGATCGCGCGCGACCTGTTCTGGCAATTGATGATCGACTTGGCGCGCCGCGACCAGGTGACCATCTTCATCTCGACCCACTTCATGAACGAGGCCCAGCGCTGCGACCGCATTTCGCTCATGCACGCCGGCCGGGTGCTGGTCAGCGCCACCCCGAAAGAGCTGGTGCGCCAGCGCGGTGCGGCCAGTCTGGAACAAGCCTTCATAGGCTATCTGGAAGACGCCGCGGGGAAGGGCGACCCCGCGCCATCGCCCGCACAAAACGTCATATCGGCCCCGCAAAAGGCCAAGCCGCGCCCCGGTCGCCTGCGCACCAGCCTGGGCCGCGCCCTGAGCTACAGCCAGCGCGAAAGCCTGGAGTTGCGGCGCGATCCGGTACGCGCCACGCTAGCCCTGCTGGGCACGGCCATCCTGATGTTCATCATCGGCTATGGTATCAATCTGGATGTGGAAAACCTCAGCTACGCCGTGCTCGACCGCGACCAGACTGGCCTGAGCCAGAACTATGCCCTGAACCTGTCCGGCTCGCGCTACTTCATCGAGAAGCCGCCCATCGCCGATTACCAGGACCTGGATCGACG
>NZ_BADI01001124.1:0-2035 GCF_000333555.1 Herbaspirillum sp. B65
GTTCGTAGTCGCTCGGCAATGCCAGGAACATTTTTCTGAAAATCTGCGATGTCTGCTGAAGACCAGAATTTTAAGGTTTTCCAGAAGACTTTTAGTTGGACCTTCGCGCCTTGTTTGTCTTCTTTCGGAGTAAGCGCAATCGAGCGAGCCATTAGTGTAGATAAGACCTCGGCGCTCATTCAGTGCTCTCCTTGGCGATTTCACAGTCCAGCGCATCTCCAAATTTTCCGGCGATGACTTTTGTTTTTCCATCAGTTGCGGTAATCCCATCGATGATTGCTCCTTGAGCATCGAAGATCCGGTAGGGGATACCTTCTAAAGGATTTCCCTCTTGATCCTCAAGAATGACGTGTTGGTCATAGTCGCAATCCTCTTGCTTGAGAGGCGTGTATACAGGTATCCACTCCCCATCTGGCCCAGGCTTAAAGCTGTCTGGAACGGCTTCACCGTTTGAGTTACCCACGCCGTCAATTTCGTTAAGTGTAGATTGCAGAGGGCATCCGGCACTCGTCTTCATTCCATGAATCACCTGCGCCCGGCCATTGGTAAGCGTAGACCGTGGAAAGCCGTGGGCAATGACGCAGTTCTTGCGGCAGGCAACGCGAGCACCCTGAAAGGCGTAAGCGCGGCCATGGCTGATGCATGTCTGATCGCCTTCGATGACCGTGCCGCCGCAAGCGGTTTTGTCACCGTAGCGAATCCATCCGATGATCTTCATGCGAGGCCCCCTAAGTAGGCGATTTGGCCCTGATACACCAGGCCGGCGATACCGACTTTGTTGGAGTACTCTCGATACAGATTGTCTTGGGACAGGCCTTTGAGACGCAACCTGTGAGGTTCTGCTTGGTCCATCATGTTCCTCTCGAATTTAGCGAATCGGGGACAAACCGGTCATCGGGAATAAACCCGACATGAGCTCATGGTTTGGGGTGGGCCGAGTCTATATTTCGCCAACTGAAAGCAACGTGCCTCTGCCGAATCAGTCTTCGTTTCTCGAAAAACATTGAGTTGCCGCCTGGTAGGTGCCGGCTTTTGTTGATGTTCGGGGAGGCGCTCATGACAAGGGCACAGGGACTGCGGGCGCTGCTTCATTCATCTATAGCAAAATGGCCGGAGGGTAAGTTGCTGCAAGGAAGAAACGTCTGATGAGCTACCACTATCACAGACCTTCATATTTTTCAAAAAAAATCCCTTGAAAACCAAAATCCCCATCCCTAGATCGGTACCAGCAGATGCTCGATGTTGAGGTCTGCGACGAAAACATCGCTTACTTATGAAAGGATATTTTTATGCGTACCTTCGATCTCTCCCCCCTGTACCGCACCGCTATCGGCTTCGATCGCCTGGCCCAGATGTTCGACAACGCCCAGCGCACCGATCAGCCCAGCTACCCGCCGTACAACATCGAACTGGTGGCCGAGGACAAGTACCGGATCACCATGGCCGTGGCCGGTTTCGCCCGTAGCGAAATCGACATCGAGACCGAAAACGAAACCCTCAAGATCACCGGCCGCAAGCAGAAGGAAGACAAGCAGGTCAACTTCCTGCACCGTGGCATCGCCGCCCGTGACTTCGAACAGCGCTTCCAGCTGGCCAATCACATCAAGGTGGTCGGCGCCAACCTGGAAAACGGCTTGCTCAACATCGAACTGGTCCGTGAAATCCCCGAAGCGCTCAAGCCGCGCAAGATCGAAATCGGTGCCGGCGACGACAGCAATGTCCAGCGCCTGGAACGCGCCGCCTGATTTTCGTCTGATTCCCTGATTCCCCCGGCCGCCCTTCTCATGGGGCGGCTTTTTTCGTCTGGCGTAACGGTTCTGATTGACGGCAGTTAACGCCTTGGTTACGTTACAGCTTCGGCAACAGCGTACAGTGACGGCGCACCACCTGGCACCTCTACTCGATCCCGGTCAGTGGACAAGCTGCTCAACAAAACTGGAACGAAGCCAACTGCGGCCTGTACCGGCAGCAGGCTTCGGCCACAGGGAAAACGCGTGAACGACCACCCATACCAGCCCATCATTCCCGAACCCTT
>NZ_BADI01001123.1:0-1581 GCF_000333555.1 Herbaspirillum sp. B65
TTCTTGGGCGCATCGGCGATCACCAGCGCAACCTGGTACTTGCGCAGCAGCTTGATGAAGCTTTCATCGACGAAACTCTCATGGCGGATTTCCATGGCGTGGCGCAGCTTGCGCTTCTTGTCGATCTCCAGCGCCACCCTGCCCTGCATCCGCGGCTCATGCCCTTGGGCCAGCGTCTGGGCGGCGTGGGTATCGTGCGGCAACAGGCTCAGGAAGTGTTCCAGCAGCTCGGGTTCATAGCGAAAACTGGGCGGGAACTGCCACAGGAAGGGGCCGAGCTTTTCCTTCAGGTTGAAGACACCGGAGGCGAACACATTGGCCAGAGCCCCATCAACATCCTGCAGGCGCCGGGTATGGGTGATGAAGCGATTGCCCTTGTGGCTGAACAGAAAACCGGGCGGCGTCTGCTGGTACCAGCGCTGGTAACTTTCCGGGCGCTGCAGGGCGTAGAAGGAACCGTTGAGTTCGATGCTGGGCAACACCCTGGAGGCATAGTGCAGCTCATCATCCTGGCGCAAACCCTTGGGGTAGAAACTGCCGCGCCAAGGCGCGTAACGCCAGCCGGAAATGCCGATCCAGATCTTGCCCATGCCTGTCTCCTGGTTCACCTATACTGGCGTGTGACTGAAGACCGGGCACTTGGTGCCAGCCAGCACGACAGTAGCGGCGCGGCGGCTGTTACACTGCTGCCCTTCGAAATGACCGTGCCACGCCTGTCCTGCCATGACTGCCATTACCCAATTCCGCCTCGGCACCCCCACTCCAGAATACGACCACCCACGCGAGGAGCGCCGGCTGGAAGGCAATCCCCTGCGCACCACCTGGAACCACTTCACCAGCGCCAGCGGCGAGATGAATGCCGGCATCTGGGCCTGCGAAAAAGGCAGCTGGCGCATCGCCTTCGCCCCCAACAAGGATGAATATTTCTGCGTACTGGAAGGCCGCTGCCGTGTCATCGATGAGCAAGGCAACGCGGCCGAAGCCGGCCCGGGCGATGCCATGGTGATCCCGGCCGGGTTCAAGGGGGTATTCGAGGTGCTGGAGCGGGTACGCAAGCATTACGTGATCGTCGAACGCGCCGGCGCCTGATCGTCTGCCAGCTCCCGCCATCGGCCTCTGCTGACCGGATTCTGGCCGCTACCCTGCAGCACTACAATGCCGGTCGCAACGGAAGCGGATGTGGGGAACTGGCATGGTCGATTCGGGTGGCCGCAGCGGGAAAGACTGCAACGATATGCTTAGCCTGGGAAGGCGCCCAGTCCGCGCAAGGGAGCGAGAAGCTTGGCCGGCTTACCCTCATCAATGACGCCCAGGCTGGTTGACGCTACCGCAACAGGGCTACGTTGGCGTCGATACGTTGCTGGATCATGCGCACGGTCTCTTGCGTGATATCCGCCGGATGCATACGGTGAGCCAAGTCGGCAAATTGGCTGGCCACATCGCACATGTCGTCGATCAACTGGCCCGCCAGGTCGGCGGACACTTCTGCCTCCTCGGCAAGCCTGAGCATGTTCTGGCGGGAAATCCTCAGCGCCTGCCCCATCACGTCCATCTGATGATAGCCGCCTGTCCCTCGCAAAA
>NZ_BADI01001122.1:0-4240 GCF_000333555.1 Herbaspirillum sp. B65
GCGGCCTGACCCGAGATGATCCAGGTCTCCACGCTGACCGCCATGGCCGAGCTGATCCTCTCCGGCTGCACCACCAGCAGCGACCACCTCTACATCTACCCCAACCAGACCCGCCTGGACGACAGCCTGGAAGCCGCCGCGCGCATCGGCATGAGATTCCACGGCGCGCGCGGCGCCATGAGCGTCGGCCAGTCCAAGGGCGGCCTGCCACCCGACCGCGTGGTCGAAGACGAAGAAGCCATCCTCCGAGACAGCCGCCGCCTCATCGAGACCTACCACGACCCCAAGCGCCACGCCATGCAACGCATCGTGGTCGCGCCCTGCTCGCCGTTCTCGGTCTCGCGCGACCTGATGCGCGAAGCCGCCGACCTGGCGCGTCACTATGGCGTCTCGCTGCACACCCACCTGGCCGAGAACCTCAACGACATCGCCTACAGCCGCGAAAAATTCAACATGACCCCGGCCGAATATGCCGAAGACTGCGGCTGGGTCGGCCACGATGTCTGGCACGCCCACTGCGTGCAACTGGATGAGCACGGCATCGACCTGTTCGCCCGCACCGGCACGGGTGTGGCGCACTGCCCCTGCTCCAACATGCGCCTGGCCTCCGGCATCGCTCCCATCCGCAAGATGCTCGATGCCGGCGTGGCGGTCGGGCTCGGTGTGGATGGCAGCGCCTCCAACGACAGTGCCCATATGCTGGGCGAAGTACGCCAGGCCATGCTGCTGCAACGGGTGGGATTCGGACCGGACGCCATGACCGCGCGCCAGGCATTGGAAATCGCCACCCTGGCCGGGGCCAGGGTCTTGAACCGCGACGACATCGGCGCGCTCAAGCCCGGCATGTCGGCCGACGTGGTGCTGTTCGATACGCGCCAGATCGCCTTTGCCGGGGCGCTGCACGATCCGGTGGCGGCCCTGGTGTTCTGCACCCCGGCCAATGTGGACTACAGCATCATCAATGGCCGGGTGATCGTGCGCGAGGGGCAATGCACGACCATCGAGCTGGGGGCGGTACTGGAGCGACACAATGCGCTCGCGCTGCAACTGGCGCAGGCCGTACATTCAGCAACAGCCTGATCAGGTCTGAAAAGCGGGCTAATCCATAAACAATGGCACGGGGGCCTGTGCGCATTAAAGCGGGACAGGCCCTAACGATGGCAAAATCTCGGTCTTGACCAAGATTGTCCGCAAGCCGGCCGACAATGTAGAGCAACAAAATCAACTGCCACGGCCGGTTTGGCGCCAGATAGACAGTTATAACCCTGGGTTGATAATACTTATTCTCCCGCCCTTACATCGCTCATCATGAAATTCAACGACATTAGCACCGCTGCCACAACAAAGCGCATACCAAGGCCGACAGCAACGCCGGTTTCCCGCCTGAGCGCACCGCAGGCGAGCGCGCCGGCGGATAAAAACAGAACCCACGGAGACCGCCCACAATGAATGTCCTCAACAAATTCTTCCACCTGGAAGAGAACGGCACCACCGTCCGCACCGAGTTGCTGGCCGGCCTGACCACCTTCCTGACGATGGCCTACATCATCTTCGTCAACCCCTCTATCCTGGGCGACGCCGGGATGCCCAAGGATGCCGTCTTCGTGGCCACCTGTGTGGCGGCGGCGGTGGGTACCCTGATCATGGGCCTGTACGCCAACTACCCCATCGGTCTGGCGCCCGGCATGGGCTTGAACGCCTACTTCGCCTATGCCGTGGTCAAGGGCATGGGCTTTCCCTGGCAGGCCGCATTGGGAGCGGTGCTGATCTCGGGTTGCCTGTTCCTGGTGGTGAGCGTGCTGCGCATCCGCGAAGTGATCATCAAGAGCATCCCGCATTCGTTGCGCACGGCCATTCCGGCCGGCATCGGTCTGTTCCTGGCGATCATTTCCTTGAAGAGTGCCGGCATCGTCGCCGCCAATCCGGCCACCTTCGTGACCCTGGGTGACCTGCACCAGCCGGCGCCAGTGATGGCCAGCATCGGCTTCCTGGTGATCGTGGCGCTGGACCGGCTCAAGGTACGCGGTGCGCTGCTGATCGGCATCCTGCTGGTGACGGTGCTGTCCTTCCTCTTCGGTGGCAATCATTTCTCCGGCATCTTCGCCGCGCCACCCTCGATTGCGCCGACCTTCCTGCAACTGGACATCAAGGGCGCCATTTCCATGGGGCTGATCAACGTGGTACTGGTGTTTTTCCTGGTGGAACTGTTCGACGCCACCGGCACCCTGATGGGCGTGGCCACCCGCGCCGGGCTGATGAAGGACGGCAAGATGGAGCGCCTCAACAAAGCCCTGATGGCCGACAGCACCGCCATCGTCGCCGGCTCCCTGCTGGGCACCTCCTCCACCACCGCCTACATCGAAAGCGCCGCTGGCGTGCAGGCCGGCGGTCGCACTGGCCTGACCGCCGTGGCCATCGCCATACTGTTCCTGCTGTGCCTGTTCATCGCCCCGCTGGCCGGTGTGGTGCCGGCCTATGCGACCGCGCCGGCGCTGTTCTTCGTGGCGTGCCTGATGCTGCGCGAGCTGGTGCACATTGATTGGAATGACACCACCGAGTGCGTGCCGGCCGTCATCACCGCGCTGGTCATGCCCTTCACCTACTCCATTGCCAATGGCCTGGCGCTGGGCTTCATCAGCTATGCCGGGTTGAAGCTGCTGACCGGTCGTATGAAGGATGTTTCAGTGGTAATCTGGATCATCGCTGCCATCTTCCTGTTCAAGCTCATCTACCTCGGTGGCGAGTGAGCGGCAATCCAACGGTATGAAGTAAATTGAAAAATCGAAGAGGTGGCCCCGCAACCGCGTGGCGACCTCTTCGGGATCGTGACAAGAGGGAATCCGACAATCGTCGGCAACAATGTGCTGCGAACAATCCGTTTCCTCTTTTGACGACCCCGGCACGTTTCTTGAATGCCTTCTGGCCACGGGAGACACCACAGGTCGGCCACCGCCCCGAGCGGACATGCCGCCTGAAAGCAGATCCAACAATAAGAAGCACGCCCCACGATACGCCCTGGAGCGCGCCATAAAGCAGTCTGTTTTGTAGACAATTCAAATTGAGTAAAGCCAAATGCCAGAGACCCAGCGCCCCATCCAGTTCTATTTTCGCGGCCAGACCCACGAAGTAGCAGGCCAACCCACGACCCGCACCGTTCTGCAGCATCTGCGCGAAGACCTTCACTGCACCGGCACCAAGGAAGGCTGTGCCGAAGGCGATTGCGGCGCCTGCACCGTGGTGGTGGGCGAGTTGCGCCATGACCAGTTGGAATTGAAGACGGTCAATGCCTGCATCCAGTTCCTGCCCACCCTCGATGGCCGGGCGCTGTTTACCGTGGAAGACCTGAAGCAGGCCGATGGCTGCCTGCATCCGGTGCAACAGGCCATGGTGGAATGCCACGGCTCGCAGTGCGGCTTTTGCACGCCGGGCTTCGTGATGTCGCTGTGGGGCCTGTACCTCAAGCATGACAAGGACGGCATCACGCCCAGCAAGCGCGAGATCGACGACGCCCTCTCCGGCAACCTGTGCCGCTGCACCGGCTATCGTCCCATCATCGATGCGGCACGGCGCATGGGCGAGTTGCCCAAGGTGGAGTTCGACCGCGAAGCCGTCAAGCAAGCCCTGCGCGAGATCGATCACGACGCGCCGCTGGTGGTGAGCCATGCCGGCCAGACCTTCCACGCCCCGCGCACGCTGCAACAACTGGCGCAACTGCGCGCGGCCCTGCCCCAGGCGCGCATCCTGGCCGGCTCCACCGATGTGGGCCTGTGGGTGACCAAACAGATGCGCGAGCTGGGCGATATCATTTATATCGGTCGCGTCGAAGAATTGCGCACCATCAGCGTGCACGGCGAGATGCTGGAAATCGGTGCCGGCGTGTCGCTGGAAGAGGCCTATGCCGAAGCCGCGCGCCATTACCCGGAAGAACTGTCGGAACTCTGGCAGCGCTTCGCCTCGCTGCCGGTGCGCCATGCCGGCACGCTGGGCGGCAATGTCGCCAATGGCTCGCCCATCGGCGACTCCATGCCCTGGCTGATCGCACCCTCACCAGCCTGACCAAGCCGCGCAACCTCACGCACCTGTGGCTGGCGCCGTTCTCGCTGCAGAAGGAAATCATCCGCGCCATCCGCAACGAAGGCCAGATCGCCCGCGAGGGCCGACCGGCGCGCATCATCGCCAAGATGAATGCGCTCTTGGATGAATCGGTAATCCGCGCGCTCTACGCGGCCTCGGCCGATGG
>NZ_BADI01001121.1:0-4790 GCF_000333555.1 Herbaspirillum sp. B65
CCGCGTGCGCCGCGAGTCGCCTCGCAGCCGCATCGTCATCCATGCCCTGGGGCCCGATACCGACTACGTGCGCCGGCTCTCGGATGGCGACCTGGACCTGGTGATCGCCAACTGGGATGCGCCACCGGCCCACCTGCACCTCTCCAAGCTGTTCGACGACCCCATCGTCTGCCTGATGCGCGCCGACTGCGCCTACGCCAAGCGCACCGCGCGCGAGGCCATGCGCATGGAGGATTACCTGGAGCTGCCCCATGCCGCCCCGTCGCAGATCCTGCCCGGCTACCACGGCAGCATCGACAGCTTCCTGGAAAAGCAGAACCTGCGCCGCAACGTGGTGGTCGAGTCCGCCCACTTCCGCATGTTGCCCTACATGGTGGCGCAGACCGACCTGGTGCTGACCGCCGGCCAGCAGTTCGCCCGCTTCTACGAAAAACTGCTGCCTCTGAAAAGCTATACGGTGCCCATCAAGTTTCCGCCGCTGCGCTTCTACCAGCTCTGGCATGAGCGCGTGCACCAGGCGACCGAACACAAATGGCTGCGCGCCCAGGTCAGCGCGGCGGCCAAGACGATGGCCCAGGCGCGGGCCTGAAAACCGCGCCGGCACAAGGAAAGGGCCGGAGGGGATATATCGACGGAACATCAGGTGGTATGCCGCAGCATATATATCGCTCGTCCCGGATTGCATTAGTATCGCCACCATCAGGCCGGCATCCATGCACAGACTGCACCAAGATGTGGAACACGGTACTGGGCCGGAACCTCCTTCCAACGACCAGGCACGCCCTCACCGAAAACCACACCATTCCGGGCGCGCTCGCATGTCGGGTTCCTTCGAGAAAAAATGCCAGGAGAAATACCCATGCAAGCCCCCAGCCAGCCGGTGGATGAACGCCTGCCCTTATTGAAGCTGTTTGCCCTCGGAATGCAGCATGTGCTGGTGATGTATGCCGGCGCCATCGCGGTGCCGCTCATCATCGGCGGCGCCCTGAACCTGCCCAAGTCGGAAATCGCCTATCTCATCAGCGCCGATCTGTTCTGCTGCGGCCTGGTCACCATCATCCAGAGCGCCGGCCTGTGGAAATTCGGCATCAAGATGCCGGTCATGATGGGCGTCACCTTCGCTGCCGTGGGGCCGATGGTGGCCATGGCCAACAACCCGCAACTGAACATCCTGCACATCTATGGTGCCGTGATCGTCTCCGGTATCTTCTGCATCCTGGCTGCGCCCTACATGAGCAAGCTGATGCGCTACTTTCCGCCGGTGGTGACCGGCACCGTCATCACGGTCATCGGAGTATCCCTGATGGGAGTCGGCATCAACTGGGCCGCGGGAGGACAACCGGTGATCGGCAAGCTGGTCGACGGCGTCTTCGTCAAGCTGCCCAATCCCGACTACGGCTCGCCGCTATCGCTGTCCATTGCCGCCCTGGTGCTGGTGGCGATCCTGCTCATCACCAAGTACACCCGCGGCTTTCTCTCCAACATCTCGGTATTGCTGGGCATGGTGGTGGGCTTCGTGATCGCCCTGGCGCTGGGCAAGATCAGCTTCGACGGCCTGGACGCGGCCGACTGGTTCGCCTTCATCCAACCCTTCCACTATGGCTGGCCGCAATTCGACCTGGCCTCCGTCATCAGCATGTGCCTGGTCATGATCGTGACCATGATCGAATCGACTGGCATGTTCATGGCCCTGGGGGACATCGTCGGCCGTCCCATCGATGACCGCACCCTGGCCAGCGGCTTGCGCGTGGATGGCCTGGGCACGGTCATCGGGGGGCTCTTCAACACCTTCCCCTATACCTCGTTCTCCCAGAACGTCGGCCTGGTGGGTGTGACCGGCGTTCGCAGCCGCTTTGTGTGCGTGGCGGCCGGCGTGATCCTGATCGTCTTTGGCCTGTTCCCCAAGATGGCCCACGTAGCTGCCTCGATCCCGCAATTCGTGCTGGGTGGCGCCGGCATCGTCATGTTCGGCATGGTCGCGGCCACCGGCATCAAGATCCTCTCCAAGGTGGATTTCCACGGCAACCGCAACAATCTCTTCATCGTCGCCATCAGCATCGGCGTAGGCATGATCCCCATCGTCGCCCCAACCTTCTTCGACAAGATGCCGCACCTGCTGGGCAGCATCTTCCACAGCGGCATCCTGCTGGCCTCGGCCATGGCGGTGAGCCTGAACCTGTTCTTCAATGGCCGCGGCAGCGACCAAGACGTGGCAGGCTATGCCGTGGCCGCGGCCCAGAGTTCAGACCACTGAGCTCTGGGCTCTGAGCTCTGAATTCAGACAAGCTGCCCGTCCCGAAATGAAAGCCTTGATGCCATCCGCGCCAAGATGTTTTAAAGTCTCATCTGCGCTCCAACGCACCCAGATGCCCACCGGACGGGCCTGGCTGCACAGTTGAGACGACAGCCGCACGCAACAATGGGCAGCGACAATCCTGATGCACAGATTGCTACAGATTGCCGATGCCGTTTTTGAGCGCATCACCAACGAACAAGCGAGGGCGCCGGCGCCATGCCGGCCGGCAACTACATGACCACCACACTGGACCAATTGAACCAGGCCGAGCACTCGGCCTTCATCGCCGCCCTGCACGGCATCTACGAGCACTCGCCCTGGATTCCCGAACGCGCCGCCGCGCAGCGCCCGTTCCGCACTCTGACCGCGCTCAAGCTGGCCCTGCAGAACGTCGTCAGCGAGGCCAGCCGCGCCGAGCAACTGGGTCTCATCCGCGCCCACCCCGAACTGGCAGGGCGCGCCGCCATTGCCGGCGAGCTGACCGCCGAATCCACCGGCGAACAAGCCAAAGCCGGCCTGAACCTGTGCAGCCCGGAAGAATTCGCCACCCTGCAAACTCTCAATGCGAACTACAACGCCAAGTTCGGCTTCCCCTTCATCCTGGCTGTCAAGGGCCCGACCGGCGTCGGCCTGACGCGCCAGCAGATCATCGCCACCTTCGAGCGCCGCCTGCGCAATCAGGTCGCCGATGAGCTGCGCGAAGCCCTGCGCCAGATCGGTCGCATTGCCGAGCTGCGCCTCAACGACCTGCTCGGCTATCACCCGGCCTTGGGCGCTACCGTCATGCAATGGGCCGAAGACATCGGCGCCCTGTCCGAAGACCAAGGCGCCCTCACCTGCACCTACCTCACCGACACCCACCGCCGCACCGCCGCGCAGATCGCCCAATGGATGCGCGAGGCCGGAATGCACGTCCACATCGACGCCGTGGGCAACGTGGTCGGCCGCTACCTCTCCAGCGACCCGCAGGCCAAGACCTTGCTGACCGGCTCGCACTACGACACGGTGCGCAATGGCGGCAAGTACGATGGCCGCGAAGGCATCCTGCTGCCCATCGCCGTGATCAAGCACCTGCACGAGCGTGGCGAGAGCCTGCCCTTCCACGTCGAGGTGATCGGGTTTTCGGAAGAAGAAGGCGTGCGTTTCAAGAGCACCTTCCTGGGCAGCAATGCGATCACCGGCCACTTCGATTTGAATCTGCTGGACTTGCAGGACAAGGACGGCATCCGCCTGCGCGAGGTCATCACCCAGGCCGGCCACGATGTCGCCGCCATCCCGCAGATCGCCCGCGACCCGGCCGACATCCTTGGTTACGTCGAAGTCCACATCGAACAAGGCCCGGTCCTGCTCAACCGCGACCTGCCGGTGGGCATCGTCACCTCGATTGCCGGCAGCTCGCGCTATCTGGTGGACTTGAAGGGCGTAGCCAGTCATGCCGGCACCACCCCGATGGACATGCGCAAGGATGCTGCGGCGGCAGCGGCCGAAATCATCCTGTACGTCGAGCAGCGCTGCGCGCAGGACCAGCACGCAGCCCTGGTCGGCACGGTGGGCCAGTTGCAGGTTCCGCGTGGTTCCACCAACGTCATCCCTGGCGCCTGCCAGCTCTCGCTGGACATCCGCGCCGCCCGTGACGATGTGCGACAAGCTGCGGTGCAGGACATCTTGGAGAGAATCGCCGCCATCTGCGAACGCCGCAGCATCGACGTCAAGCTCGAAGAAACCTTGAGCGCCCCGGCGGCTCCCTGCGCCCCCTGGCTGATGGCCCAACTGGCCGCCGCCACCGAGCGCGCCGGCATCCCACCCTTCGAGCTGGCCTCCGGCGCCGGCCACGACGCCATGGCCATCGCCAGGCTGACCGACGTCTGTATGCTCTTCACCCGCTGCGGCAACGGCGGCATCAGCCACAACCCGCTGGAAACGATGACGGCCGATGATGCCGAGGTGTCGGGGCAGATCCTGCTGGATTTCCTGCGTAGCTTCAGGGCCAAGAATTAATTATTTATATGATTTACAGTACGGCGCGCCTTCGATACGCGGCGCGGCCGCTACTCAGGACGAACGGTAGGGAGACGTAAAGCGTAACAATGCATTCCGTGCTGACTACCTATAGCAATTGAATTCAACCAGAAATAACGCTACAACACCCAGCATTAAGCGGACCTTAACCCTCCCAACAACCCCACCCGACGCAGCCGTCAATAGGGCAAGAAAGGGACTCCCCCCTGTCACCTGCGCCGACCCGCAAGCCAACACCAACCCAACAAGGAACCCAAGAAGGAGTCCAGCACCATGCAACACCCCGCCCAAGGCAAGACCCTGCTGATCAAGAACGCCCGCGTCCTGGTCACCATGAACGAGACCCGCGAAGAAATCACAAACGGCGCCCTCTTCATCCGCGACAACGTCATCGAACAAGTCGGCCAGACCCNAGACCTGCCCCNAGAAGCGGACGAGGTTATCGACGCCACCCACACGTGGTGATCCCCGGCCT
>NZ_BADI01001120.1:0-1991 GCF_000333555.1 Herbaspirillum sp. B65
GGCCACGCGCCCTGCCNAAGCCGACAGCAAACCCTGGCACGCCAGTTGGTGCGCGAGATTGCGCGCCGCATGAGTGCCTGAGCCACGCGGCCCGCGTCTTGCGGGCCGTGTCTTTTGTCGCCTTTAGTTTTTTGTACTCTTTCGTTTCATTTGTCTCTTTTGTACTCGACTACGCATCCATGAAGACCATCGACATCAAGATCCTCGACCCCCGCATGAAAGACCAGTTGCCGGCCTATGCCACCCCCGGCAGCGCCGGCCTGGACCTGCGGGCCTGCATCGATGCCCCGCTCACGCTGGCACCGGGTGCCACCCACCTGGTCCCGACGGGCCTGGCCATCCACCTGGCCGACCCCAACTACGCGGCGGTGATCTTGCCGCGCAGCGGCATGGGCCACAAGCATGGCATCGTGCTGGGCAACCTGGTGGGCTTGATCGATTCGGACTACCAGGGTCAGTTGATGATCTCGACATGGAACCGCGGCAGTACCGAGTTTGTCCTAAATCCCATGGAACGTCTGGCGCAGCTGGTGATCGTGCCGGTCCTGCAAGTCGGCTTCAATGTGGTGGAAGAATTCGATAGCAGCGAACGCGGCGCCGGTGGTTTCGGTAGCACAGGCAAACACTGATGGAGAACCGCATGACCGTATCCCCCCTGCCCACGTGGCAGAAACTGAAGACCCTCGCCACCCTGGCGCCACTGGCCATCCTGGCCGCCTGCGCCACGCAGGAACCCGGCCCGGCGCCGGCCACTCCGAGCAAACCGGTCACCGTGACCGCCCCACCCCCGCGCCCGGTGGTCGACAATCCCCAGCAGCAGCAATTGCGCGAACTGATCGATCAACAGGACCGCCTCTACCGCGTGGCCGCGCCGCTGCTGACCAACAATGCCCAGCTCTGCCGCGGCAATGCCCGCAACCTGCTGGGGTTCACGGCCAAGAACAAGTATTCCTTCCCGATCGAATTCGCCGACACGGCGCGCAGCCTGGGCTATGACGACCGTCTGCAGGTCACGGGCGTGCTGCCTGGCAGCGGCGCCGAACAGGCCGGCATCCAGCGTGGCGACTTCCTCATGTCGGTGGCCGGCAAGCCCATGCCGCAAGGCACCGACGCCGAACGCCAGGCGGCGGTGCTGTTAAGCCCGCTGGTGGTCAAGAAGGCGCCGATTGCCCTGGGCATACAGCGCAACGGCCAGAACAGCGTGGTCAACGTACCGCTGACCTATGCCTGCGCCTTCAGCATCGAGCTGGGCAATGCCGACAACGTCAACACCTATGCCGATGGCCGCCGCGTGCTCATTACCCGCGGGATGCTCAAATTCACCCAGTCCGATGATGAACTGGCCTACCTGATCGCCAAGGACATGGCGCACAACATCCTCGGTCACGCCATCCGCCAGCGCATGGTCTCCACCATCGCCGAAGTGATCGACAACCTGCTGCTGCCGCACCCAGACCCGACCACCACGGCCGGCACGGCCGGTATCCGTGTCTATCCGCAGGACCTGGATGCGGCTGCCGATACGCTCTCGCTGTACCTGCTGGCGCGCGCCGGCTACAACATCGACAACGTACCGGCGTTCTGGAAGCGCCTGGCGGACCAGTATCCGGCCAGCGTGCCCAATGGCTATACGGCACTGCATCCCTCCACCACCTATCGCCTGGCGATGATCGAGAAGGTGACGCAGATCGTGAAGGCCAAGCAGCAGGCGGGCAAGCCGCTGGTGCCGTAAATGCGGTGAGCTGAAGCCATTGGACGTGAAGACGGCGCGGTGCAGTTCAAGACCGCGCCGTTTTTGTTTGCTGATTGAGGGTGAAGCAATCTGCAAAACAAAGGCCACGCCGGTTTCCCGGCGTGGCCTTGTTGCTCTGGCTGATGCGACTTATTCGACTTCGAGCTTCTCTTGCGGCTCTTCCGGCGGGGACGAATCGTCGCCCTCGGGGAAGTCCAGCTTGATCTGGTCCTTGTCGTCCATCTCCACCGTCACGCGG
>NZ_BADI01001119.1:0-14609 GCF_000333555.1 Herbaspirillum sp. B65
TGCTGTTGGGGGCCTTGTTCAGGTCCAGGCTGACGCCGAACAGGCCGAGCGCTGGGCCGCGCATTCGGCGCAGGTGGTCAACCAGGCCGCCGAGGTGCGCGAGCCGATGTTGCTGGAGTCGGCGCGCATCCGCAATGCCATCCTGCTGGACCAGACCGATCCCATCAGTCGGGCCGACATGTGGGCCGAGCTGGAGGTCAAGGCCGGCGAACTGGCGCGCCTGGTGGCCGACAATCCGGCCCAGAGCGATGCGGTGCGCGGCGTGCATGAAGCCATTGCGCGCTACCGCACATGGGCCGACAGCGCGCGCGAACGGATGAGCCGCGGCCAGCGCGAAGAGTTGATCCGCCAACTGCGCGACGAACAGGGGCCGCATCGGCTCTCCGAATTCCTCTATCGCCTGGACAGCTTCGTGGCCGAGGAGCGTCGCCTGGGCGGGGAGCGCACTGCACAATTGCAGGCGGCACGCCGTTCCCAGACCTGGCTGCTGATCCTGGCGGTACTGGGCTCCATCGTGACGGCCGCCCTGGCGTCGCTGGCCTTTACCCGCAGCATCAGCCGCCGCATTGCGGTCTTGATCACCAATGCCCAGCGTCTGGCCGATGGGCAGACATTGGCCGCCCGCGTGGGCGGCAATGATGAGATCTGCCAGCTCGACGATGCTTTGCACCGCAGTAGCGAACGCCTGGCCGAAGCCTCGCGCCAGGCCCTGGGCTATCGCCAGGAGCTGGAGCAGCGCGCGCGTGAACTGGCCGATGTCAACCACGACCTGCGTCAGCAGACCCAGGACAACGAGATGTTCATCTACAGCGTCTCGCACGACTTGCGCTCGCCGCTGGTGAACCTGCAGGGCTTCAGCAAGGAAATCACCCACGCCACCCGCGATCTGCTGGATGAGGTCGAGCGCCTGCACCTGCCCGAGGCTGACCGCAATCGCCTGCGCGCGCTGGTGGAGGACGATATCCATACCTCGCTGCGCTTCATCCAGAACGCCGTCACCCGTTCGGCCGGCATCATCGACGCCATGCTGCGCCTATCGCGCGCCGGCCGGGTGGAATACCAGCCGGTGATGCTGGACATGCACGCCATCGCACAACGCATCGTCGCCGCCATGAACGGCAGTATCCGCGCCAAGGCGGCGCAGGTGGAGATCGAGCCCGACCTGCCGCCCGCCTATGGCGACCCGACCTCGGTGGAGCAGGTGCTGGGCAATCTGGTGGCTAATGCCGTCAATTACCTGGATCCGGCGCGCCCGGGCCACATCGCCATCGGCCACGTGCGCCAGACCGACAACATCGCTGCCGCCCCCAGCCTGGTGACCTATTTCGTGCGCGACAACGGCCTGGGCATTCCGGCCGCCTACATGGACAAGATGTTCATCGCCTTCCAGCGCCTGCATGGCAATGCCGCCAAGGGCGAAGGCATTGGCCTGGCGCTGGTCAAGCGGGTGGTGGAACGGCATGGCGGGCGCATCTGGGTGGAGTCGATAGAGGGGCAGGGCAGTTGCTTCTTCGTGGCCCTGCCGGCCCGCCCGCCGGTGATCTGAAAGCCTTGCAACCTACAACCAAGGAGAACGAGATGGCCACAGAGCAGAGCGTCAACATCATCCTGGTCGAAGACGACGACGGCCATGCCTTGCTGGTCGAGAAGAACCTGCGGCGCGCCGGTCTGGTCAACGGCTTCACGCGGCTGCACGATGGTCAGGCGGCGCTGGATTACTTTTTCGGCGGCGAGTTGCCGCGCAGCGAGCTGCAACAACTGGTGGTGCTGCTGGATGTGAACATGCCGCGCG
This sequence comes from Herbaspirillum sp. B65, assembly GCF_000333555.1. Lineage (NCBI taxonomy): Bacteria > Pseudomonadati > Pseudomonadota > Betaproteobacteria > Burkholderiales > Oxalobacteraceae > Herbaspirillum > Herbaspirillum sp. B65. The sequence goes on from NZ_BADI01001119.1 coordinate 1,793, forward strand.
TGAACGGCGTGGAAGTGCTGCGCAGGATGAAGCAGGAGCCGGCCACGGCGGCCATTCCCGTGATCATGCTCACCACCACCGATGACCCGCGCGAGATCGCCCGTTGCTACGAGGTGGGCTGCAATGTCTACATCACCAAGCCGGTGGAATATGACGATTTCATCGAGGCGGTGCGGCGCCTGGGCTTCTTCCTGCAGGTAGTCAAGTTGCCCGCGCCGGTGAGTTTTGCGCGCGACAGCGAGGCCTGATGAGCGCCACCACCGCCCACGTGCTGGTGCTGGAAGACGATGAAGGCCTGCTGGCGCTGGCCACCCGCGTGCTCAACAAGCACGGTCATCGGGTCACCGCCGTGACCGACGTCCTGGCTGCTCACGCGGCAGTGCGCCAGCAGCGACCGGACCTGTTGATCGTGGACTACAACCTGCAAGCCCTGGAGAGCGGCCTGGATTTCTTCCGCAGCCTGCGCTCGGCCGGGGTGGAGATACCCGCCATCATGGTGTCGGGGGTGTCGGATGAATTGCGCATCATCGAGGCCCTGCGCGCCGGCATTGCCGATGTGCTGCCCAAGACCAGCGATTACCTGGATTACCTGGCGCAGGCCGTAGAGCGCGTGCTGGGCCAGCACGCGCTGCAATGCCAGGCGCTGGAAGCGGCTCGTCTGCAGCAGCAGGAACGCCAGACGCTGCTGCAGGCCGAACGCAGCGCGCGTGCCGAAGGCCAGCGCGCGAGCAGGATCAAGGAGCAGTTCGTCGCCACCTTGTCGCAGGATCTGCGCACGCCCTTGAATGCCATCCTCGGCTGGGCCCAGTACCTGCTGCGCGACACTGCCGATCCGGTCAAGCTGCACAAGGGCTTGCAGGTGATCGAGCGCAATGCCCGGCTGCAGGCGCAACTGGTGGAGGAGCTGCTGGACATGAACCGCATCCTTTCCGGCAAGCTGCGTATCGCCACCGAGCAGATCACGCTGGGGGAAGTGATGGCCGATGCGCTAGAAGAGGTGCGTAGTGCCGCCGTCGCCAAGACCATCCAGATTGATGTCACCCCGCCTGTCAGTGGCGTGGTCCTGGGTGATCGCGCCCGCCTGCGCCAGATACTGTGCAAGCTCCTGATCAATGCCGTCCGCTTCACCCCACCCCAGGGGCGGGTGGTGTTATGTTCGCACCAGCGAGAGGACGAGATCGAACTGGAGGTCAGCGACACTGGTCGTGGCCTAGCCCCGGCATTGCTGGCGCATCTGCTGGAGCCGGACGGCCCTAGCCACGCCGGTGCCGGGCTGGGTCTGGGCTTGGCCGTCGTGCGCCAACTGGTGGAATTGCATGGCGGGCGCTTGCGCGCCGAGAGTCCCGGCCCCGGCCTGGGGGCCAGCTTCTACGTCGCCTTGCCGCTGGCAAGGCCAGCAATCAAGCCACAGGCAAGCTGAAAACGCAGCGCTGCGGCCAGCTTCAGCCGGGCAGGATGGGAAGGGTGACGGTGAAGGTGATGATGTGGTTGTCGCACTGTACCTCGATCTTGCCGCCGTGGCCGCTGACAATCTCGCTGACGATGTATAGCCCCAGCCCCAGGCCGCGCGCATTGCGCCGGTTGCCCATGGCTTCCTTCTTGTAGGGCTTGAACAGGTTGTCGCGCACGGCCGAGGGAATGGCGGCACCGTAATTGGAGACCGACATCGTCAGCACGTCTTCGCGCCGGAATACAATCAGGGTCGAGGGCTTGCCGAGCTCGCCGTGGTGGCGGGTGTTGGAGAGCAGGTTGGAGACCACCTGGCTGATGCGGTCGCCATCCAGGTCGATTTCGCCGCAGTCTTCCGCTTCCAGGATGATCTCGTTGTCGGGATAGGCCATGCGGGCTTCGTTGACGATCTCGTTGACCATCTTGCACACGTCCACCGGACGCCGCTGGATGTCCAGGCCCATGCCGCTTTGCAGGCGGCTGATGTCGAGCACCTGGGCAATGAGGCGATGCATCCGACTGGAGGAAGAAGAGATGCGCTTGCTCAGGTTGGAACTGGAGGGCGAATGCTCGCGCACCTCGATCATGCGCGCGGCCATCATGATGGCTTGCAGCGGATCGCGCAGATCGTGGCCCAGCGTGGCCAGCAGGGTTTCGCGGGCACGCTTGACCATGTTTTCGTTGGACAGCGCCACTTCCTGGAAATCCAGGCGCAACTGGTTGGCCGTTTCCAGCTCGGTGGTATCCCACGGCAGGCTCTTGCCGCGCACGGTTTCCTTCCATACTGCAAAGGAGCCGCGCGGCGTCAGGCGCGGGCCCAGCGGGCCGATGCTGTATTGCTTTTCCGGGTTGCCTCCCCAGCGTACGTCTTCCACCTGTTCGCTACGGAACCAGAACGCATAGCCATCCTGTTGGCGATAGAAACGCACCGCCAGCACCCCGCAGATATCGCCCATTGCTGCCTTCAGGGCCGGTACGTCGGCCCCCAGCGCATTGGTGTAAAAGAGGTCGCCTGGTTCGTTTTCATTGAGCCAGTTGATGAGGGCATTGACGCCCTCGCGCGAAGGTGACTTGCCAAATACCTGGGTCTTGCGGTCGACCGAGATGGCCCCGCCGTGGCTATTCAAGAGGCGCAAAAAGCCTTGATGGTCGGCCCCCAGGGCCAGCACGATGTCTTCGCGGTCGGTGACCTGGGCCACGATCTGGCGCCGCAGGGCCGCATTGTATTCCAGCGCGCGCGCTCGCTCGCCGTTGAGATTGCGTTCCACCAGGGCGCTGACGAATTGCGCCAGCAACTGACATGACATGCGCACCGCATGAGGCACCAGGTGTGCCTTCATATGGTGGCAGGCGATCAAGCCCCAGAGACGCTCGCCGATCACGATGGACAGGCTCATGGAAGCGCCCACTCCCATGTTGCTGAGGTATTCGATGTGCACCGGCGAGACACTGCGCAGCATACCGTGGCTCAGGTCCAGCGGCCGCCCGGTGAGTGGATTGAGATCCGGTTCCAGGGCCACGGTGGGGGCGAGCACGTCGGCAATCAGACGGATCGGGTTGATCACGTACAGGCGCCGTGCCTGGGTCGGGATGTCGCTGGCGGGATAGCGCTGGCCAAGGAAGGGCTCCAGGTCGTCGCGTTTGTGTTCGGCCACCACTTCCCCGCTGTCATCGTGCAGGAAGCGATAGGCCATCACGCGGTCAAAGCCGGTGATGCGGGCGATTTCATCGACCGCCAGCGTGAGCAGGTCGTCCACCCCCGGTTGCCGCTGGATGCGCTGGATGGCCTGGTGTGCGGCCAGGGCGAAGGCATCCAGGGCTATACCAAACCCGCCGTGCTGCTGCACTGGCTGATTGCCCTGTTGATCATCTCCGCCTTCGGACTGGGCCTGACCATGGTCGATATTCCCGGCCTGACCCCGACCAAGCTGAAGTATTTTTCCTGGCACAAGTGGCTGGGCGTGACCGTGCTGGCCCTGGCCTGCGTGCGCCTGCTATGGCGTCTCACGCACAAGGCGCCAGCCTATCCGGCCAACATGCCCGGCTGGCAGCAAGCGGCGGCGCACGGCCTGCACCTGGGCCTGTATGCACTGATGTTCGCCATTCCCGTGTCGGGCTATTTCTATAGCCTCTCTGCCGGCGTGCCGGTGGTCTATCTCGGCGTGCTGCCGCTGCCGGTGCTGATGGCCCCCGATCCCGCGCTCAAGCCGCTGCTCAAAGAGATCCACTACTGGCTCAACATGACCCTGCTGGCCGCCTTCGCCCTGCATGTGCTGGCCGCGCTCAAGCACCAGTTCATCGATCGTGACAACATCTTCAAGCGTATGCTGCCCTGAGCCCCTGCAAGGCAGGTACTACGCAAGATTATTCATATTGCTCGTTTTTTTACGGAATCCGACATGACTTTCTCCCGCTTCTTCCAACCCTCCCTCCTGGCCCTGGCCGCTGCTTCCTTTGCGCTGTCCGCCCAGGCCGCACCGCTCAAGGTGGATGCCGCCAAGAGCACCGTGGTCGCCACCTTCAAGCAGTTGAACGTGCCGGTCGATGCCAAGTTCAACAAGATCAACGCCGCCATCGACTTCGACGCCGCCAAGCCGGAACAAGGCAAGGCGACAGTCGACATCGACGTGGCCAGCTTCGACCTGGGGGATGCCGAATACAACAAGGAAGTGCAGAAGAAGGAATGGTTCAACGCCGCCCAATTCCCCAAGGCCAGCTTCGTGACCAGCAGCATCAAGGCCGCTGGCGCCGGCAAGTTCACCGTGGCCGGCAAGCTGACCATCAAGGGCAAGAGCAGTGACGTGTCCTTCCCGCTGACGCTCAAGAAGGAGGGCGCCGCCCAGATCTTCGACGGCGTGCTGCCCATCAAGCGCCTGACCTACAACATCGGTGAAGGTGAATGGAAAGACACCGGCATGGTGGCCGATGAAGTAACCATCAAGTTCCACATCGTAGCCCAGTAATTCGTACCAACAACATCAACAAGAAGTCGTTCCGCGCCATGACGGACCGCCTCGCGGCGGGCTTCCCCCTGCGGTTTTTTCTCACATCAAGGAAATAGAACACATGAAACTGAACCACCTCCTGCTCGCCCTGGTTGCCGCCGGCGCCGCTGTCTCCGCCAATGCTGCCGATACCTACAGCATCGACCCCAGCCACACCTATCCCAGCTTCGAAGCTGACCACATGGGCGTGTCCATCTGGCGCGGCAAGTTCGACAAGACCAGCGGCACCGTGACCCTGGATCGCGCCGCCAAGACCGGCACCGTCGATATCGTGGTCGACACCGCCTCGATCGACTTCGGCATGGGCAAGATGAACGACCACGCCAAGAGCGCCGAGATGTTCGACGTCGCCAAGTATCCCACCGCCGAATACAAGGGCACGATCAAGTTCAACGGCGACAAGCCGGCCTCGGTCGAAGGCAACCTGACCCTGCACGGCGTGACCAAGCCGGTCACCCTGACCCTGAACAAGTTCACCTGCATCCAGCACCCCATGCTCAAGCGTGAAGTCTGCGGCGGCGATGCTTCGGCCACCTTCAACCGTGCCGACTTCGGTATCGATTACGGCGTCAAGTACGGCTTCTCGATGGAAACCAAGCTGGCCATCCAGGTCGAAGCCGTCAAGACCAACTGAGACTGAGATCAGCTGGCGCTGACTGGCCTTTGCGACGTTGCCAGATGGCAGGGTCGCAAAGCTCGGATGCGAAAGCCGATAAGAGCCGATGCGATAATGCATCGGCTTTTTTATTGGCGCGCCTTGTTTGCGATCATGGAGTGATCGGCCGCCAAACCGCACAATGGCTCGCATTCGCCGTTTTGCTGCCCTGCAAAACATTTTAAAACGCGCTAATCTAAGCGCCTCCCTCAAGGAGCAAGAAGCATGTCGTTAGCTGACCTACGCAAAGACTACAGCCGCGCCAGCCTGTCCGAACTCGACACGGCCGCCGATCCCATCGACCAGTTTGCCATCTGGTTCGATGAGGCCAGCCGCGCCCAGATCCCCGAGCCCAACGCCATGAGCGTGGCCACGGTCGGGGCCGATGGCCGACCGTCCTCGCGCATCATCCTCATCAAGCAGTTCGACCAGCAGGGCTTTACCTGGTTTACCAATTACGACAGCCGCAAGGGTCTCGATGTGCTCCACAATCCCTATGCGGCGCTGCTGTTCCACTGGGTCGAACTTGAACGCCAGGTCCGCATCGAAGGAAAGATCGAACGCGTGAGCAAGGAAGAAAGCGACGCCTACTTCTACAGTCGCCCGCTGGCCAGCCAGCTCGGGGCGATCGCTTCGCAGCAGAGCCGTACCGTAGCCAGCCGCGAGACGCTGGAACAGCAATACGAAACAACCAAGCAGCAATTCGGGGAGCATCCTACCCGCCCGGAACACTGGGGCGGCTATCGTGTCATTCCTGATCGCATCGAATTCTGGCAAGGCCGCCCCTCCCGTATGCACGACCGCGTGCTCTACACGCGTTCGCCCGATGGCCAGTGGCAACGGCAGCGCCTGCAGCCCTGAAGACATCTTGATGCCAGGCAGGGCGCAAAGCATTTATCACTGACGCGGAGGACATCGTGTTTTGGGAAAAGAAGCTTGACGCCTGGGTAGACAATATTCGCAACGTATCGGCCCTGCCCCTGCGGCTGGTGCTGTGGAATGGACAGCAGTACGACTTCAGTAGCGGCACGCCGGAAGTCACGCTGAAGGTTCCGCACGCATCGGCCATCACCTCACTGCTCACACCCTCGCTGGCCAACCTGGGCGAAGCCTACGTCGAAGGCAAGATCGAAGTCGAAGGCAAGGTCAAGAGCATCATCCAGGTCGCCAACGGCCTGGCGTCCAACACCCTCAAGGCCGAAGGCCGGCTGGGCCGCATGGTGCGCAGCGTGACCCACACCAAGAAGCGCGACGCCGAGGCCATCCAGTACCACTACGACGTCTCCAACGACTTCTACAAGCTGTTCCTGGATGAGAACATGGTCTATTCCTGCGCCTACTTCGAAAATGGCGATGAAGACCTGGCCACGGCCCAATTGAAGAAGATCGACCACATCCTGGAGAAGATCCGCTTGCAGCCCGGCCAGACCCTGCTCGACATCGGCTGCGGCTGGGGGGCGCTGGTGCTGCGGGCGGCGCAGAAGTACGGCGCGCGCTGCGTGGGCATCACGTTGTCCAAGAACCAGTACGCGCTGGCGCGCGAGCGGGTAGAAGCGGCCGGGCTGGCCGATCGCATCGAGATCCGCCTGCAGGACTATCGCGACCTCACCGGCAGCTTCGACCGCATCACCTCGGTGGGCATGTTCGAGCACGTGGGCATCAAGAACCTGCCCGCCTATTTTGCCCAGATCAGGAAACTGCTGGCCGATGGCGGCATGGCCATGAACCACGGCATCACCAGTACCGACATCCAGAACGGCGAGTCGCCCTACGGCGCCGGCGAATTCATCGACAAGTACGTGTTCCCGGCCGGCGAACTGCCGCACATCAGCACCGTGCTGCAGACCATGCAGGAAGGTGGCCTGGAAGCTTTCGACGTGGAAAACCTGCGGCGCCACTATGCCCGCACCTGCGGCATCTGGGCCGACAATTTCGAAGCCAATACCGAGGCCATCCACCAGGTCACCGATGAAAAGCATTACCGCATCTGGCGCGTCTACCTGGCCGGCAGCGCCTATGGCTTCGAACGGGACTGGATCTCGCTGTACCAGGTCATCTGCACCAAGGCTGGCCGCAGCGCGCAGACGCTGCCGTGGTCGCGCAAGTACATCTACCAACAACAATAACGCCCTCGCCTACCCCCTACTCCCTATCCAATGAATGCAACGGGCGCACCAAGGTGCGCCCGTTGTGCTTGGCAAGCAGCCGCTCGAAGATCTATTGCTGCTTGCTCTTCTCGGCAAAGACCTCGCGCAGCTTGGCCACCTTGGGCGCTACCACGAAGGCGCAGTAACCCTGGAAGGGATGTTGCACGAAGTAGTTCTGGTGATAGTCCTCGGCCCGGTAGTAAGGCTGGGGCGGCGAGAGTTCGGTCACGATGGGCGCATCCCATACCAGCGCCATCTCGGCAATGATGTGCCGGGCCGTATCATGCTGGGTTTGGTCCTGATAGTAGATTACTGAACGATATTGCGTACCGACGTCATTTCCCTGGCGGTTCAAGGTAGTCGGATCGTGGATGGTGAAGAAAATTTCCAGGATCTCACGGAAGCTGATCTGCTGCGGATCGAAGACCAGCTTGACCACTTCCGCATGACCGGTCTGGCCGCCGCACACCTGTTCATAGCTGGGATCGACCACGCTGCCGCCGGTATAGCCGGACTCCACCGACTGCACCCCCTTGACCTGCTGATAGACCGCTTCCAGGCACCAGAAGCAGCCGCCGCCCAATACTGCGATTTGCGTGGCCATGATGTTCTCCCGTTGAGTTGCTTATGATAAAACTTTACTCCAAATCAGCATTGGAAGTAGGGCCGATATGAAAGTTTGTCAAGTGAGGCCGCTGCGGCAAGAGCGCGCAGTATCCGCTATCATGTGCACATCTGCGCTACGCCGGGCCGGCCACGACACCACAGCCCGGACGCGTCTACTCCACTCCAAGCCCCGATGCACACACGTTTCCCTCGCGCCGAAGCGCGTCAGTTCGACGCGGCACATTTTCGCCAGGCCCTGTCGCAGTTCGCCACGGGCGTCACCGTCATTACCACCCGGCTGGCCGATGGCACGCTGCTGGGCTTGACGGCCAGCTCCTTCAATTCGGTCTCGCTGGACCCACCGCTGGTGCTGTGGAGCCTGGGCACCCGGGCCAACAGCCTGCCGGTGTTTTCCGGTAACTCGCATTACGTCATCAACATCCTCAGCGCCGAACAGGCGCACCTGGCGCAACAGTTCGCCAGCAAGATGGAGAACCGCTTCGAGGGCGTTTCCTATTCCCTCTCGCGCACCGGCCAGCCAGTGCTCGATGGGGTCTCGGCCTGGTTCGAATGCCATAACCGCAGCCAGTATCCGGAGGGCGATCACGTCATCTTCGTGGGCGAGGTGGAACATTGCGAAGTCGACCCGCAAGCCGCGCTGGTGTTTCACAATGGCCGCTTCGTCCAGACCGGGGCCTTCTGAAACCAAGCGCCAGCAAGCGCCAAAAACAAAAAGCGCCGGTAGCGATACCGGCGCTTTTTGCTTGAGGCAGCCTTACTGTCTTAGAACTTGTAGCCCACCGACAGGAAAGTCACGATCGGGTTGATCTTCAGGCTGGTGGTCGAATGCACCTGGGTACCGGTCGGCAAGGTGGTGGTGATGTCGGCATCGGTCTTCAACGGGATGTACGACACCGAGAAGCCCAGCGACCAGTTCTTGTCGAAGTTGTAGTTGGCGCCCAGGCTCACCACCGGCGCCCACGAGGAGCTCAGGGCTGCCGTCGAGGGCGAAGCTGCCGAGCGGTTGCCGGTGTAACGCATCGAAATGGCTTGCTGGAAGGTGTTGCTCAGTTGGATGCTGTCATACCAGACATAGCTCACACCGGCGCCGACGAAGGGACGGAACTGGCTGTTGGCGTCGCCGAAGAACCACTTGGCCACCACGGCCGGGCTCCATTGCTTGGCCTTGCCGATTTCACCCACGCCCGACAGCGAACCGGTGCCATTCAGATGGAAGGTCGGCGGGATGCCCAGGTCGGTGGTCAACGCAAAGTTGTCGAAGATCATCGCCACCACCACCGGCGAGAAGCTCTCGCTGATCCGCTTCCATCATCCGCTGGCCAAGGCCGATGCCGGTTATGACCGTCTCTCGCCGGTATTCCTGGGCGAGTATGTGACCGCCGACAGCGGCACCGGCATCGTGCACTCGTCGCCAGCCTACGGTATCGAAGACTTCGTCTCCTGCAAGGCGCACGGGATGAAGGATGACGACATCCTCAACCCGGTCATGGGCGATGGACGCTATGCCTCCTGGCTGCCGCTGTTTGCCGGCCTGACCATCTGGGAAGCCTCCAAGCCCATCTGCGACAAACTCGAGGAAATGGGCTCGCTGTTCAAGCTGGTCATGTTCAGCCACAGCTACATGCACTGCTGGCGCCACAAGAGCCCGATCATCTATCGCGCTACCTCGCAATGGTTCGCCAGCATGGACAACACGCCCAAGGATGGCGGCCCCAGCCTGCGCCAAACTGCGCTGCAAGGCATCGAGGACACCGCCTTCTTCCCCGGCTGGGGCAAGGCGCGCCTGCACGGCATGATCGCCAACCGTCCGGACTGGACCCTGTCGCGCCAACGCCAGTGGGGGGTTCCGATGGCCTTCTTCGTCCACAAGGAAACGGGCGAACTGCATCCGCGCACGCCTGAATTGCTGGAACAGATCGCCCAGCGCATCGAGCAAGGCGGCATCGAAGCCTGGCAGGCGCTCGATCCCAAGGAATTGCTGGGCGACGAGGCCGACCAATACCTGAAGAACAAGGACACGCTGGACGTCTGGTTCGACTCCGGCTCGACCCATCAGACCGTGCTGCGCGGCTCGCACAGGCAAGAGCTGCAGTTCCCGGCGGACCTCTACCTGGAAGGCTCGGACCAGCATCGCGGCTGGTTCCACTCTTCGCTGCTGACCTCATCGATGCTCAACGGCCGCGCGCCCTACAAGGCGCTGCTCACGCACGGCTTCGTGGTGGATGGCGAAGGCCGCAAGATGTCCAAGTCGCTCAAGAACGGGGTGGAGCCGCAAAAGGTGGCCGACTCGCTGGGCGCCGAAATCCTGCGCCTGTGGGTCGCCTCCAGCGACTACTCCGGCGAGATCTCAATCTCGGAAGAAATCCTCAAGCGCGTCACCGAAGCCTACCGCCGCATCCGCAACACCCTGCGCTTCCTGCTGGCCAACACGTCCGACTTCGACCCGACGCAACACGCCGTGCCGGTGGCCGAGATGCTGGAAATCGACCGCTATGCGATCGCCAACATGGCGCGCCTGCAAGCGGAGGTGCTGGCGCACTTCGAGACCTATGAATTCCACCCGGTGGTGGCCAAGCTGCAGATGTACTGCTCGGAAGACCTGGGCGGCTTCTACCTGGACATCCTCAAGGACCGCCTCTACACCAGCGGCGTGGAGTCGGCGGCACGCCGCTCGGCCCAGAGCGCCGTGTGGCACATCACACAGTCGCTGCTGCGCCTGATGGCTCCGATCCTGTCCTTCACGGCCGAAGAAGCCTGGAGCTTCTTCGCCAGCAAGGAAGCCTATGAGGCCAGCGGCGAAACCATCTTCTCGCAGGTCTATTACACCCTGCCCGAAGTAGCCGATGCCGATGCCCTGCTGTCCAAGTTCGCGGTGCTGCATGAAGTGCGCGCAGCGGTGACCAAGCAACTGGAAGAAGTGCGTATTGCCGGCAGCATCGGTTCTTCCCTGCAGGCCGAGGTGAACTGAAGGTGTCGGGCGAGAAGGCAGCCCTGCTGGAGAGCCTGGGCGACGATCTGAAGTTCGTGCTCATCACCTCGGCTGCGCGTGTTACGCCAGTGGCCACGGCCGAAGAAGAAGCCGTGGTGGTCACCCCCTCGACGCACCAGAAATGTGAACGCTGCTGGCACTATCGCGCCGATGTCGGGTCTCATGCCGATCATCCTGGCCTGTGCGGCCGCTGCTACAGCAATCTGTTCGGCCAGGGCGAACCACGTCAATTCGCCTGATCCGGGCAAAGACGGCCTTGCAAGCTGCCCGCTGCGCTGTTCTGCAGCGGGCAGCCCACTCCAACAAGAACATCCATGGCAACCAAAAAGCGCTCCTCCTCTTCCGGTTCTTCGTCCTCCACGCAAGGGCTGCTGCCCTGGCTGGGCATCGCCACCATCGTGCTGCTGCTGGACCAGCTCTCCAAGATCACCATCCTGAAACTGTTCCACTATGGCGAGTCGCTGCCCATCACCGGTTTCTTCAACCTGGTGCTGGTCTACAACAAGGGGGCGGCGTTCAGCTTCCTGGCCGCCAGCGGTGGCTGGCAGCGTTATCTCTTTACCGCCATCGGCATCGGCGCGGCGGTGTTCATCATCCATTTGCTGCGCAAGCATCCCGGCCAGCGCATGTTCTGCTGGGCGCTGGCGCTGATCCTGGGCGGTGCGATTGGCAACGTGATCGACCGCGTGGTCTATGGTCACGTGATCGACTTCCTGGACGTGTATGTGGGCAACTGGCACTGGCCGGCCTTCAACCTGGCCGATAGTGCGATTTGCCTGGGTGCGGTATTGTTCGTCGTGGACGAACTGCGCCGGGTATCGAAGAAGTAAGGCAACACCGAACACGCCTGCGGCGCGCCGCATTCCGGGAGCAAGACATGGATCTGGCTGGCAAGAAAATCGTACTGGGACTGACCGGCGGCGTGGCCTGCTACAAGGCTGCCATGCTGGCGCGCGAACTGGGCCGCGCTGGCGCCTCGGTGCACGTGGTGATGACCGAGGGCGCGACCCACTTCATGACGGCGGTGACCATGCAGGCGTTGACCGGCAACCCGGTCTACACCGACCAATGGGATGCGCGCATGGACAACAACATGCCGCACATCAATCTCACCCGCGATGCCGATGCGGTAGTGATCGTGCCCTGTTCCACCGACTTCATCGCCAAGCTGGCCCACGGGGTATGTGACGACCTGCTCTCGACGCTGTGCGTGGCCCGTCCGGCACGCGTGCCGCTGCTGGTGGCACCGGCCATGAACGTGGAGATGTGGCAGAACCCGGCCACCCAGCGCAACGTGCGCCAGATCCAGGAAGACGGCATCGTGCTGCTGGGCCCGGATGCCGGTGCCCAGGCCTGCGGTGAAGTCGGCGAAGGCCGGATGCTGGAGCCGGCGCAGCTGCTGGAAGACATCATCGCCGCCTTCCAGCCCAAGCTGCTGGCGGGCCGTCACGTGCTGCTGACCGCCGGGCCGACCTTCGAGCCCATCGATCCGGTGCGCGGCATCACCAATCTCTCCTCCGGCAAGATGGGCTATGCGATTGCCCGCGCCGCCCGTGAGGCGGGCGCCGAGGTGACCCTGGTGTCCGGCCCGACGGCACTGGAGACGCCCTACGGCGTGCAGCGGGTGGAGGTGCAGACGGCGCAGCAGATGTATGAGGCGGTAATGGCCCATGTGAAGGAAAAAGACCTGTTCGTGGCCGTCGCGGCCGTCGCTGACTGGCGGGTGGCCAATGCCAGCGCGCAGAAACTGAAGAAACAGGACCAACAGGACACGCCGCACCTGGAGTTCGTCCAGAACCCCGACATCCTGGCCGCTGTCGCCGCCCTGCCCCAGCGTCCGTATTGCGTGGGCTTTGCGGCGGAATCGGAAAACCTGGAGCAATACGGTGCGGCCAAGCGGATCAGGAAGAATATTCCACTGCTGGTGGGCAATATCGGCCACCAG
>NZ_BADI01001118.1:0-6120 GCF_000333555.1 Herbaspirillum sp. B65
GCAAGATGCGGGCGGCAAGATTCTGCATTTCGGTACGGTTGCACAAATTTTGGAAGGGGATGAAGAGCCGTTGCCAATGGCAGGGGTTTTTGAATTTCCGACACTCACCCAAGCGTTGGCTTTCTATCATTCCGAAAGATATGCGCCGATCAAGGCTGAACGTCAAGAAGCCCAGCAAGCCCGGATGTTCGTCGTCGAAGCCGGATGAAATGCCGGTTTTTGGAAGGAGTCTCCGTTACAAGCTGCCCTTCAGGTAAAAATCCTTCCAAGAAAAATTGGGATATAAATTGGGATGTGAATGGACCAAGACCCCGTCTTTTTCAGCTAATTCTGAAGGGCAGATAACGGACAAATCCCGGCCCCTCGTCCCTCTACTACTTCAGCATAAAGGTATAGCCGACATCCTCATCCCGCTATCCTCATTGTGTCTTTCGGCTAAGATGGACAAATCCCGCCTTCGCAAGCAAGGAATCCCACCGCATGGAATTACGCCAACTGCGCTACTTCGTGGCCATCGTCGATCATGGTTCGCTCTCGCGCGCAGCGCGTGTGCTGCACATCGCCCAGCCGGCGCTGACCCAGCAGATCCGCCAGCTGGAAGACGAAATGGCGGCGCAACTGCTGCACCGTTCGGCCCAGGGCGTGATCGCCACCGATGCCGGCAAGGTCTTCTACGAACACGCGCTGGCGATCTTGAAGCAGGTGCAGGATGCCAAGCAGGCCGTGGCGCAGTCCACCGACAAGCCCGCCGGTACGGTGGCGCTGGGCATTCCGCAAAGCGTCTCCAATGCACTGGCCTTGCCGTTGCTCAACGCAGTGCGCTCGACTTACCCGGACATCACCCTGCAACTGACCGAGGAATTGACCGGTAACCTCATCACCCAGTTGAAGTCGGGTCGCATCAACCTGGCCGTGCTGTTCGACGATGGTCAGCTAGCTTCCTTCGCGGCCACACCCATGATCGAGGAAGAGATGATGTACATCACCCGGGCCAAGTCGCAATACGGCGTGAGCGGCCGCAGGCGCGTACCCCTGACACTGGCCCTCCAGGCGCCGCTGATCCTGCCGGGCCTGGCGCATGGCGTGCGTCCGCGCATCGAACAACTGGTGCGATCGCAGGGCATGAGCCTGGAGAACGTCATCGAGATCAATTCGGTGGCCATCCTGAAGTCGGCCATCCTGGCCGATATCGGCGCCACCATCCTGCCAGTGGCGCCCCTGCTGGCCGATATCGAACGTGGCGAGATGGTGGCCCATCCGATTGCCGGCGAACCGATCTCGCGCACCCTGGCCCTGTGCGCTTCGCGCAATATCCCGCTGACCACGGCGGCGGCTGCGGTGGAGCGGTTGGTGCTGGACGTCACCGACCAGTTGTGCCACTCCGGCCAATGGGGGCATACCCGGGTGCTGGAACGTGAATGAAGAGGGAATACTCGCGTTTGTGTTCAGTTTTTTTGATGTTGAAGTGAAATTTTCTGAAGCGACGTGATCATCGGTTACACTGATGAGCTGCTGCAGGACCTAGACTCCAGGTCACCCGACATCTCGTCTGTCTATTTGCGCGAGGGCGCACTTGGGATGCTTCCTTTACAGCTCGCAACATGGCGGCTGACTGCCTTGGGAGGCGGTCTTTGCAGGCTCTGGCAGCTGGTTCGTCGCAGGTCTGCGGCGCATGGTTCCAGTCCAGTAATATCTTCTTTGCCCTGCGGGGCAGCACATCCGGATGAATGCAGCTACAGCCAGTATTGCACTGGCCCTCGTACAATTTTGCGGCGGCGTGGTCATGGCGGGCCTGTTCCTGAACATGCCCAGGGAGCATTGCACGCGTCAGTGGGCGCTTTCGGGCGGGCTGTCAGCGTCGGGTATCTGCATCATGGTGGCGGGCTACACCGGGCTGGGGGGCGCCTGGAATGCCTTGCTGCTGTTGATGGGCAACACCTCCTTGTTTGCCGGCTGCCTGAGCGCCTGGAGCGGGCTGCGCAGTTTCTACCAGCGACGCACCGGTCGTTGGCCGCTGCTGATGGTGGGTGTCTATGCCTTCCTTTTTTCGCTCATGCTGCTCTATCGGGTCAGCTTTACCAATCGCGCCTACCTGGCCATGTTTGCCTTGCAGATGGTGTTCTGGCTGGTCCTCATCGAATTCGTGCGCGGCATGTCGGGGCCGGGGGGGCGGCGTTATGGTGGATGGAGCTTCGGGCGCTGCATCGGGATCTTTTCGCTGTTCATCTTCATTACCACCCATCTGGCCCGCTTCGTCTTGTCCTTTTCGCAGCCTGAACTGTTCATCCCGCCGGCCATGAGCACCATCGGCGTGGCTCTGATCTACATGATCCCCCTGTGCGGATCGCTGCTGTTCTCGGTGTCCCTGATGATGATCTACTTCGAACGCCTGCTGGCCGACAAGCAGCGCCTGGCCACCGAAGATGAACTGACCGGCACCCTGAACCGGCGCGAGCTGGTGCGCTGTGGCGAACTGGCGCTGGCGCAGGCGGTGCAGGTTCGACAGCGGCTGACGCTGGCCTTCATCGACGTGGATCACTTCAAGCGCATCAACGATACCCATGGCCACCTGGCGGGGGACCGCGTGCTGGCCGATATCGGCATCCTGTTGCGCAAGCACTGCGCCCAGGGTGGCTTGATCGGTCGCTATGGTGGCGAGGAATTCTGCGCCGTGTTCTCCGGCTGGAGCGAAGAGCAGGCGCGCGCCAGTGCCCAGCATCTGCTGGAAACGGTGCGCAACCATGTCTTCGTGCATGGTCAGGAGGTCACCATCAGCGTTGGCCTGGCCGTCCTGCAGCCGGGCCAGGTCATGAGCTGGGATCAACTGGTGCACGAGGCCGACCAGGCCCTGTACCGCGCCAAGAGCGAAGGGCGCAATGCCTTCCGCATGGCGCTGGCGGCCTGAACTTCGCCCCTTTCTGGCACTCCTCGTTTCCTACAAGTGAATCTGGCGCCGTCCTATGCCTTTCGGCAGCGGCTGGCCGCTACCATGACGCGATCCCGGCCATGTCGCGGCAAGTCCGCTGGCCGCGTCGTTGGTACCCAGCACAAGGAGTTTCGCGCATGACCAAGTTGCCCGCCGCCGATCTGCAGTTGCCGCTGTTCGCCTCCAGCCAGCGTGAATCGCTGACCGACAAGAGCGCCTGGATCGCCTTGCAGGAGCATTATCAAGACAGTGCCCGCCATTTCCGGCTGGAGCGCCTGTTTGCCGCCGATCTGCAGCGTGGCCAGAGCCTGGTGGCCGAAGGCGCAGGCATCTATCTCGACTATTCCAAGAACCTGGTGAGTGGCCAGACGATGAGTTTGCTCATGCAACTGGCGCGCCAGTGCGGCCTGCAAGACCGCATCGAAGCCATGTTCCGGGGCGATCGGATCAACGTCACCGAGCAGCGTGCGGTGTTGCATACGGCCTTGCGCAAGCCGGCCGGGGAGCGGCTGGTGGTGGAGGGCGAAGAGGTGGTGGCCCAGGTCCAGCAGGTGCTCACGCGCATGGAAGCCTTTGCCGAGCAGGTGCGCAGCGGCCAATGGACCGGTCACACCGGAGGCCGCATCCGCCACGTGGTCAACATCGGCATCGGCGGCTCCGACCTGGGGCCGAGCATGGCCCAGGAGGCCTTGCGGGCTTATAGCCAGCATGACCTGAACCTTCACTTCCTGTCGGATGTGGATGGCACGGCCCTGCTGGAAACCGTGCGCACGCTGCCGGCGCAGGAGACGCTGTTCATCGTCTGTTCCAAAACCTTCACTACGCTGGAAACCCTCACCAATGCCCAGGCAGCGCGCCAGTGGCTGGTCCAGCAACTGGGGGACGAGGCTGCGGTGGCGCGCCACTTCGTGGGGGTGACCAGCAATATCGAAGAGGCCAGCCGCTTCGGCATCGATCCGGCCAACATGTTTGGCTTCTGGGATTGGGTCGGCGGGCGTTATTCGATGACCAGCGCCATTGGGCTGTCGACCATGATCGCCATCGGCGCGCAGCATTTCCGCCAGCTGCTGGCAGGCTTCCATGCCATGGATGAACACTTTCGCACTACCCCGCTGGAAGCCAACCTGCCGGTCATCCTGGGGATGCTCACGGTGTGGTACACCAACTTCTTCGGTGCGCGCAGCCAGGCGGTGCTGGCTTATAGCCAGTCCCTGAAGCGCCTGCCGGCCTATCTGCAGCAGTTGACCATGGAAAGCAATGGCAAGCAGGTGACGCTACAGGGCCAGAGCGTGCATTACCAGACTTCGCCGGTGTACTGGGGCGACAATGGCATCAACGGTCAGCATTCCTTTTACCAGTTGCTGCACCAGGGCACGCAGATGGTGCCTTGCGACTTCATCGGCTTCTGCCGGCCAGTGCAAGCCGTAGGCCAGCAACATGCGCTGCTCATGGCCAATATGTTCGCCCAGTCCGAAGCCCTGGCCTTCGGCAAGACGGCGCAGCAGGTACGCCAAGAGGGCAGTTCCGAAGAACTGACCCCGCACCGCGTCTTCCCCGGCAACCGGCCCAGCAATAGCCTGCTGATCGACCAGCTCACGCCCTACAGCCTGGGCACGCTGGTGGCCTTGTATGAGCACAGTGTCTTCACCCAGGGTGTGATCTGGGATATCGATTCCTTCGACCAGTGGGGCGTGGAGCTGGGCAAGCAACTGGCCCGCCGCACGGCGCGCGAATTGATCGACCACGCGCAACCCCTGCATCACGACAGTTCCACCAATGCTCTGATCCATCGCTATCGCGCCCGTCAGGATGGGGCGCCGGCACAGGCGGACTAAGCCTGCCGTCGGGGCGCCATCGTCGCGCCACAGCGCCGGTCCACCGAGGAGACACCATGACTACCATCATCGCTGCCCGTTTCGATTTGCAGGAGGACGCCGCCCAGGCGGTCACTGCGCTCACCGAGGCCGGTTTTGCACAGCGCCATATCAGCCGCTTCTTCGTCAATCCGGCCGGGCAGCATGACCGCTTTGCGCTCGGCGGCGACCGCGACAAATCGCCCGGCGCCCAAGATACCGACAGCGGTGCGGTGACCGGGGTGGCCGCTGGCGCCGGCGTGGGCGCGGCAGCGGGGCTGGCGACCTCACCTGTGACCGGTGCGCTGGGGCCGGCCCTGGGTGGCTTGGTCGGTGGGCATGTGGGAGGGCTGGTGGGCAGTCTCTCTGCTACCGATGACGATCCCGCCCCCCGTCGCGCAGCCGGGATGCGGGTGGCTGTCGCGGTGGCCGATGAGGCCGAGCAGGACAAGGCGCTGCGACTCTTGCGCAGCCTGGGGGCGGTCGACATCGAACGCAGCAGCGGTACCATCCGCGATGGCGACTGGATCGATTTCGATCCGCTCTCGGCGCCAGTGCCGGTGGAGGGGCCGCACGGTTGAGCTGACGGCGCCTACCGCATGGCATCCCCCAGGCCCGGCAGGCAACTGTCGGGCCTTTGCGTTGAGGGCGGCGTAGCGAGGCGCGGATGGCGCTTGCCAAGAGCCTGCCCGAACGTGCATATTGTCAGTCTATAATTGCACGTAATCATTGATTACCGCGGAAATCTGCTACAGCGCCGAGGGAACAGCGAGAAAGAACAATAAGCAATACCGAAAGGGGGGCGCACTGCTGATCGATCCTGATCGATGACTTTGCACCATGAGAATGATCATGAAGCGGGCGGACGCACATGAGACTACTGACCAGGGGCTTGCTGATCGTTGCCATTCCAAGCCTGTTTGAAGTATTGCTGTTGGGGGCCTTGTTCAAGGTCCAGGCTGACGCCGAACAGGCCGCCTCATGAAATCACGGCACAGCGCGCCCAGTTTGTCGTCCTGCGGTAGCGGCACGTGTACCGGAATTTCGCGAGCGCGACCGATCTCCTGCAACAACAACCGCATCAGGCTTTCCTCACGGCTGTGCGGCGCATAGCGTGGATCGATCCGGGTCGCCTCGATCAACAGTTCGCGCAACAGCGGCCTGACCTCCAGCACCTGGCAGGTCAGCGCATCGCGCGGCGCGTGATCAGGCTCCACGAAGGCGCTACAGGTGGTCACCGGCAAGAGCATACGGCTCTGGTGCTCACGCCCGGAAGGAATCCATACCGCGTGCTGCGGTGGCACCACCCAGGCCCCATCTTGCGTGACCACCTGCATCAGC
>NZ_BADI01001117.1:0-4556 GCF_000333555.1 Herbaspirillum sp. B65
TGCGCCGCAACCGGCACGACCTGGACCAGATGGCGCGCCTGCTGGAAGGCTTCGAGGAAGCCAATCGCGTGGGCGGCATCGCCCACCATTACGACTATGGCTTCCACGAAGCCATTGCCCTGGCCACCGGCAACCTGCGTTTTGTGCAGGTGATGAAGACGCTGGAATACGATGTCAGTCATGCCGTCAACATGCTACGCCACCTGATGCACATTCCGCCCTGGACGCGCTCGCAGGATGCCATGGATGAGCACCGCCAGATCTTCGAACTGATCCGCGTGCAAGATGCCGAGGGTGCCCGGCGCGCCATGCGCGGGCATATCGAGAATGCACGCACGCGCATGTTCAATAGTCGTCCTGGCTTGTAAAATTATTTGACAACTGTAAGGGCAACCCAAAGAGCAGGAATTCTCCCGCATGGAATTACGCCAATGGTTGTAGGTTCAAATCCTGCCCCAAGTCCATCAACCACCTTCGCATGATTTACTGGAATGCATACCGGATTCCACATCCGGCCACCCCCGTTTTTTTCTTTGAGCTAAGATGCCCGTTACCGCCGCAAAAAGCGGACACGCATGGACATGGAGGGGGGCGATGAAAGAGTTAAGGTTCAATATTTTTGGAAAGATTATCGCTGTGACAGGCTCATGTGGTGCTTGGCAAGCGTATTACCTTGGGACGGACGGAAAGCGCAGGCCAGCGGATTTTGTCCTGCCCCACGATGTTGTCGAAAATGAGCTTTGCGTATACTTGGCGGATATCTTCCATGAGAACGCAACTCCGCGTAATAGCGATGCAGTGCAATTGTTATGAAACCTACGTCCGTCCACAGACCGGCCTTCGTCACTTGAATTGCTTTCGGAAAAGCCTACTTTTCAGCTATTTCTGAAGGGTAGATAACGGACAAATCCCGCCCCCACGCCCATCAACCACCTTCGCATGATTTACTGGGATGCATGCCGGATTCCGACTACCTCGTATAAACATAACAAAAAAATGGAAATTGAACGTTCCACATTCTATCGAGCCCAGCATATTACTGGACCTGCGGCCGTTCTTGTATCGATAAAGTTTGGGAAGATGCCAGTAGAAGGGCCAACGGTACTTCGCATACTTCCGAAGCAGATGATCGATCCAGCGCCAAAATTTGACGTAGAAAATCACTTGGCGGAGATACTGGCAGGTGTAGCTCAAGCGAACCATGAACTTGACGGACAGCTTGAAGTACAAGCAGTTGAAATAATTCCTGACGATTATCCGAAAAAATTTCAGGTCCAACACATTGCATACAAAATCGCGTGCGCGGTTTTGGAAAATCAAGTTTAGATATCCGCTCTCGGCCAGAAACGGTCATTCAACCCCCGACCAAGGATGGACCTTTAGGACGTTCCCAACCTTTTTGAGAAAATGGCATGACGGTATTCCCGCATCTTCTGAACGCACTGACTGAGCATTGCGGGAGGCGACCTCTTGCAGAACTGAGTAATGAGTCTGGGCAGTCGATTGACGCGACGTTCTCAGTCATTTTAGATGGCTCCGTTACCAATTTGAAAATCTTTAGCCAAGGGCTCCCAGGGAGTAACCATGCATTGGCCCATATTAAAATCGTTCTTAAACCGAGGAGCGAGTTAGGAAAATTCAGCTTTTCCGTTGAATGCCTCATACGTGGCCTTTCTTCAGAAACAGGCTTTTCAGGCTTCACTATGGCAGGGAAAATCTCAACTAACGATGAGCTAGCTACTATCGATATAAAAGCACGTACTAATCGATACAACGTATGGAATTGGAGGAAAGAGTTTCAATTCTGAAGAATCGGCGGGAAGGTTCGCAATCGGCCGAGACTGTGTAAAAACGTAGAATTTCTCAGCTGATTGAAAAAATGACCTACTAGATCGGCTGCTATTCAATTAGCTCGATATCGGGAAGGGTCTCCCTACCCACGTCTTTTTCGTAAATTCGCGTTTCTACACAGTCTCGGCCAGAAATGGACGTTCCAGATCAACCTGATAAGGTGAAGTGATGGGCTATTTAAGACTCTTAAGGCTTGAAGGCAATGCATTATCTACGATTAAAGAGCGAGACGAGCTACTAGCAATGCTCGTTAATACTCCAGGAGTTTTGAGTGCCAAAATCGATGGTGCTCATCCGAAGGGAGGCTATCGCGTCAACTGCGATATAGCAATGGAACATTTTGAAGATGTCTTGGCAAATGTTGAAGCCAACGGCTGGATGTCTGCAATATGAGCGTCCCAGCGATTTTTCAGCTGATTCTGAAGGGTAGATAACGGACAAATCCCGCCCCCACGCCCATCAACCACCTTCGCATGATTTGCTGGGATGCATACCGGATTCCACATCCGGCCACCCCGATTTTTCTTTGAGCTAAGATGTCCGCTATCGGCCAATATAGGCCGGCCAAGCACCCACAAGTTTTCAAGTTTACCTGAGTGTATGAGTATAGAAAACGTAATCGCCGGACTAGAGGCCTTTGTCCCGACGGAAGAGGATGACGATACTTGCAAGCTCTACGAGATATTGGCTGGCCTGCAGCCGCTGGCTCCAGAACTGCGTAAGCCCGTAATACCTGCAATACTTTCCTTAATTGAGCGTTACCCTGAAGCAGAGCTCGGTTCTCCAGGTACACTCGTCCATGAACTTGAGTCGATACCAGGCTACCAGCCATTTCTTCGAGAATCGGTTTTGAGACAACCGACCGATCTCAGCACATGGATGGTCAATCGGATTCTGAATTCAGAGCTGCCGCAAGATATCCGGGCAGGTTGGTTATCTGTTTTGAGTGAAGTGACAAAGCATCCGCTGGCGTCGAAAATATTGCGTAGAACCGCTACTCACTTTCTTCAACGTCAAGCCGAAAGATAATCAGCGTTTGCGTTGCCAGTCGTATAGCATTGCGAACCGGCCAGCCGGTAGCGGCCAGAAGCGGACCTTAGTCGCTAGACTTGCTTTTGGGTAATAAGCCTGTTTTTCAGCTTATTCTGAAAGGTAGATAACGGACAAATCCCGCCCCCACACCCATCTACCCTTTTCGCATGATTTTCCGGGAAGCATTGCCGGGTTCCACATCCGGCTATCCTCATTAGCCTTTGGGCTAAGATGTCCGCTATCGAAAAGAAACAAGGCATGGAAGCCAAGAAAAGCGTCAAAGAAATTTACACTTCGAATATTAAATGGAAAAGAAACCATCGGGAACAGCCGGATATCATGACAACGCATCTTATCTGGCAGAACAATATGAGAGCATAAGTTTTGAGGATGTGTACCGCGATGTCCTTCATCTGTTTCCCGACGAGCTCTGCGACGTTTTGGATGTTGGTGCCGGGTCTGGTCGAGATGCGGCTGCGTTAGCTTTAAAAGGCCATTCAGTCGTCGCCGTAGAACCTACCGAGGGCTTGCGCGATGAAGGGAAAAGACGCCACCCGCTGCAAAATCTTGAATGGGTCGATGATTGCCTTCCCGCACTACGTATCACGCGAAGACGCAACCAGGGTTTCGGTCTGATATTACTCACCGCAGTCTGGATGCATTTGAACGCCGACGAGCGGCAGCAGGCTATGCAGGCTCTGTCTGACCTTCTTCTTCCCGCTGGGAGAGTTTTCATGACCTTGCGACATGGACCTGTTCCTGAAGGACGTCTGATGTTTGATGTATCTGCGCAAGAAACTATCGACCTTGCCGGAAGATTCGGCCTGACGAATAGACACATCAGTAAGCGCCAAGACATGTTGGGCCGTGCCGACGTAAGCTGGAGCCTCGTCGTCCTGGAAAAGATATGTATGCCCTGATTCGCATCAACGTGAATAACAAGTGCCTAATAATCTTTCAGCTTATTCTGAAGGGTAGATGACGGACAAATCTCGCCCCACGCCTATCTCCCCCTTTTTGTATGATTGGCTGGGATGCATAGCCGGTTTCCACATCCGGCTATCCTCATTGTTTCTCTAGTCTAAGATGCCTGCTATCGGCTCGAAGCAGCCACAGACAATTCAGAGCCCAGCGAGAAATATTCTTTTGCTGACTCAGTAATTGCGCTTATCGATAGCTGACGATGGTCAGTGCGGATTGAACTCGTTTGGCGACGAAGCCTGACTAAGACAATAAGAGGTCTGCGGCCTTGCCCAGCTGAGCCATCGCCTGCGTGGCCGCCCGAAGCTTCGCATTACCCATTCGAAGGACGAGTTCGGCCTTGGCAGACTGCCATACCGGAAATGCATCGGCCACGAGTCGACGTCCAGATGTAGTCAACGTCAATCGTTTTCCAGATGGTCCACGTCCACCTTCAGCGTGAACCAAATCTCGCCTCTCCAGATGTTGAACATTTCGGCTTAGCGTGGTGGGATCGACGCCAGCGCGATCAGCAAGCTCCACGAGCGTCACTTCCTTGGTCGCGCCAATCCCAACCAGGAGGCTAAATTGCTCGGCGGTGAGCCCGAGCGGTTTGAATTTGGCATTGTAATAACGCGTGAGTGCCCGCGCCGTCGCGCAAGGTGAAAGCCCGGGCACTCAGTTTCGACACTTGCAAAGCCTCGGTCAAAACC
>NZ_BADI01001116.1:0-1674 GCF_000333555.1 Herbaspirillum sp. B65
GATGGCCGACGATGGCATCTCGCACATGTACTGGCAGCAGATCGAGGAAGCCATTACCTACCTCACCACCACCGTGGTGGCCGATGGCATCAGCCCGGCCTTCCGCCAGCGCCTGGAACCCAAGATGCCCATGCGCGCCACGCCCTTCCTGGCCCTGCGGCGCGAAATGGAAAGCTGGCTGCGCGCGCAGCCGGGCGACCTGGGGGCGCTGCGCAGCGTGCGCATGTTGGTGGCCGTGTGTCATGCGCAGACCGATCGCATCTATGCGCATCTGGATGAATATGGCGTCTCGGTCAGCCTGGTCTATCGCGTCGAGCGTATGCGTGCGCACCTGCAACGCATCGGCCGTCTGATCGATGTACGCTCGGGCGTGCCGGGGCCGCTCATCAGCCCGGCTGTTCCCGGACTGGCGGCCAAAGCTGGTGCGGGTGCCGGGCGGATGCAGTTGCTGCTGTGTGACCTCATTGCTGCGCACCACCATCGCGATTCGGTACGCGGCCTGATGCGGCGCAGCTTTGCGCTGCTGGCGCGCAAGATGGTGGAGCGCAATGCCGACCACCGCGAGCAAGCCATCGCCCGCGATGGTGCCGGCTATCGCAAGGTGATGCGCGCGGGTCTCTTGGGTGGCGCGGTGATCGCCGGGACGGCGCTGGTCAAGCAGAGCCTGTCCACGCTGGGCGTGGTGCACTTCGTCGATGGGGCGCTGGCCTCGCTCAACTACGCCGCCAGCTTCTTGCTCATTGCCGCGCTGGGCGGTGTGCTGGCCACGCGCCAGCCAGCGGTGACGGCACCGGCTCTGGCTTCACGCATGGGGGACCTGGATGCCGAGGGGATGCGTGAGTTGATCGCCGAGTCGGGGCAATTGCTGCGCTCGCAATCGGCCGGCATCTTCGGCAATTTGCTGGCGGTGATCCCGGTCACGGCTGCGCTGTGCGCCCTGGGCTGGTTCGCGCTGGGCGGCAAGCCCATGTCGCTGGAGACGGCGCGCCAGACCCTGGCGTCGCTCTCGCTGGTGGGCCCTACGCCCCTGTATGCCGCCCTGACCGGTGTACTGCTGTGGCTGGCCAGCCTGGCGGCGGGCTTTGCCGATAACTGGTTTGCCCTGCGCCGGGTGCGTGAAGTGGTCTCCAACCATCGCCGCCTGGTGCATGGCCTGGGCCCCTTGCGCGCCCAGCGCTGCGCGGCCTGGCTGGAGCGTAACGTCGCCACCATCGCCGGCAGCCTGGCGCTGGCGCTGCTGTTGGGCATGGCGCCGGTGGTGGCGGCCTTCTTCAGCCTGCCGCTGGATATCCGCCATGTCACGTTGGCCGCGGGTACGCTGACGGCGGCCGTCTTCAGCCTGGGCTGGAGCGCCTTGCTGACGCCAGCCTTCTGGCTGGCTGCCGGTGGCGTGGCGGTCACGGCCTTGCTGTCGGTGGCGGTGGCCTTCGCGTTCGCCCTGGCCCTGGCGCTGCGCTCGCGCGACCTGCCGCGGCGCGCCCGCAACGTCGCCATGCGGGCGGTGTTGCGTCGCTTCATCATCCGGCCTTTATTCTTCGTTCTTCCCCTGCCGGCCCATGCGGCGGTGCAGGATGAGTCTGATGACGACGATGAGGATGACGGTGAGGGAACGGATGGTCCGCACGGGGATGACCCGGAGCCGCGCCTGGCTTCACTTGAGCAGCGGAAGGATAT
>NZ_BADI01001115.1:0-581 GCF_000333555.1 Herbaspirillum sp. B65
CGGCGGTATTGGCGTAGAGCGTGTCACCGCGCTCGGCCGGCAATTCCTGTGAATGCAGCAGCGCGCCCAGGCTGGGCTTGGGCATGTAGGACAGGTCCGAATGCCAGTCGGCGCCGGCATCGACCAGACCGATCGGTTTGCCGTTCTCGACCACGTTGGAGACGATCAGGATTTCCGGGTGGCCAGCGAGGTGGAAGCGATTGAGCACATGCACCTGCAAAGGGCCGAAGCGGCGGCTGAAGTCGATGTGCTGCTGCGGCGTGATGCGCTGGTCGCGGAAGACCAGCACCCCGTGATTGACCAGGGCGCTGCGGATGCGGGCCAGCTCTTGAGCAGAAATCGGCAGGTTCAGGTCCAGCCCGATGCAGCAGCGCATCCTGACGCTCATAGATGCGAATGCCCGCCTCCAGCAGTTCGGCATAGAAGGAGCGCGAGGCATACAGCACCAGCGAGGAGTCGCTGTGGGACGGCAGGATCAGGCGCACATCCACGCCCCGTCTGGCCGCGGCCTTGAGTGCATCGCGCAGTTGCGGGTCGGGCACGAAGTAGGCATTGGTGAGATAGATCGTACTTTCGGCATG
>NZ_BADI01001114.1:0-1464 GCF_000333555.1 Herbaspirillum sp. B65
CTACAAGTCTGAAAATAGTCAAGGTGTGTCACTGTCCCTGTAACACTTGTGCATGAATTTTAACTAGGCCATGTAGGGAAAGTCCAGAAGACAAGATCCATACAAGATGAACTTGCTCTTCCAAGCCGGGTGGACAATACCCGCGAAGGCGACAAGGACAGCGTTCAGGTCGCGGGCTATTGTCCTACGCCGAAGGAGCTAGAAGGATTCCCACTCTTCTTTTTTGTCTTCCTTGATGCTGGCGGGCAGGGCGCGTGGTTCCGGGCTGGCGGCGATGGCAGTCGGCGGTGCGGACTGCGGCTGAGTTTGCGGCTTGGACGTCAGCGCCTTTCTGTTGACTGATGAGGATTTCAAGGACGCTGCCTGTGGCATCTGCACGGTGCGCAACTCGGGCCCACCTGCATCATCCAGGCGGAACACGCTGACCAGTTCCAGCAATCGCTGCGCCTGATCCTGCAAGGCCTGTGCGGCGGCCGCGGCTTCTTCCACCAGCGCGGCATTCTGCTGGGTGGTGTTGTCCATCTGCATGATGGCCTGGTTGACCTGTTCGATCCCTTCACTTTGCTCGTGCGTGGCAGATGATATCTCACTGACGATATGGCCGACCTGCTCGATGCTGCTGACCACCTGGTCCATGGTATTGCCGGCTTGCGCCACCAGTTCGGTGCCGGAAGAGACCTGGTTGACCGAATCGGTGATCAGTTCCTTGATCTCCTTGGCGGCGGTGGCCGAGCGTTGGGCCAGGGCGCGTACTTCCGAGGCCACCACCGCAAAGCCGCGTCCCTGCTCGCCGGCACGCGCGGCTTCCACGGCCGCATTCAAGGCCAGGATATTGGTCTGGAAGGCGATGCCATCGATCACGGAAATGATATCCACGATCTTGTGCGAGGAATCGTTGATGGCGCCCATGGTCTGCACCACCTGCTTGACCGCTTCTCCGCCCTGGTTGGCCACGGCCGTGGCGGTGCCGGCCAGCTCGCTGGACTTGCGGGTGTGATCGGCATTCTGCTTGACGCTGGAGGTCAGTTGTTCCAGTGAAGAGGCAGTTTCTTCCAGCGCGCTGGCCTGCTCTTCGGTGCGTGAAGACAGGTCGAGGTTGCCGGTGGCGATCTGGGTCGAGGCCGTGACCATGGAATCGGTGCCGCGCCGCACTTCCAGCACGATGGCCTTGAGCTTCTGGTTCATCGCCGCCAGCGCCTGCAACAGGCGACCGGTTTCATCGCTGGAGTGGGCGGTGATCTCGGCGGTCAGGTCACCGGCAGCCACCGTCTCGGCTACTTCCACGGCGCGGCTCAAGGGGTGGGTGATGCTGCGCGAGATGGCCCACGCCACGATGGTCGCGAACAGGGCGGCCAATATGCCCGATCCCAGCATAATCAGGCGGGTGGTATTGTAGGCTGCCTCGGCATCGTCCACCGACCGGTCCATCAGCTTTTTCTGCATGTTGGAAAGAGCTCCAGTCGC
>NZ_BADI01001113.1:0-1806 GCF_000333555.1 Herbaspirillum sp. B65
CACGGCCTTCCCAGGCGCTGGGCAACTCCTGGTCGAGGTAATACAAGGCAAAGGAGGCCGCCCACAAAAAACCCAGCCAGGCGCCGCAAGTGAGCAGCAGCGGCACGCGCAGGAAGGGTTGCCAGAACTTCCAGGCAGTGAAGGCCAGCAAGACTGCCAGCACCAGGCCCACCCCATACCACTCCAGGCCCGGCAACTGCCCCTGCACCTGCAACAGCCCTACGCCAATGGCAAAACCGATGATCAGGGCGCGCATCAGAGCCTCAATCCAGAACGGGCCAGGCGCGGCAGCGCGACCTGGGCATTGGCGGTAGTGGTGGCGGCCACCTCGGTCAGCGACAGTTGGCGCAACTCGGCCAGCACGGCGCCGATGCGCGGGATCTGGTCGGGCGTATTGATCTCGGGATGGCGCCAGGCCGGCGAGATATCGGGAGCATCGGTTTCCAGCACGATGGACGACAGCGGCAGTTCGGCCGCCAGGCGGCGGATTTGCAAGGAGCGCGGGAAAGTCATGGCACCGCCAAAGCCCAGGTGCAGGCCAAGTTCGACGAAGTTTTCGGCTTGCTGGTGGCTACCGTTGAAGGCATGGGCGATGCCGCCGGGCACGCGGATGCGGCGCAGGTATTTAAGGATGATGTCCTGCGCGCGCCGCACATGCAGCAGCACCGGCAGGTCAAAGTCGCGCGCCAGCTTGAGCTGCTCGGCAAAGAAGAATTCCTGCTTTTCGCGCAAGGGCGCTTGCTGCAACGCCGGCACGAAGAAATCCAGCCCGATTTCGCCGATGCCCACGAAGAGCGGATCGTCCAGGGCCGCCGCAATCGCCTCGCGCAAGACGTCAAGATCGGAAGGCTCAGCAGTAGGCACATAGAGCGGATGGATGCCCAGCGCATAGACGGCATTGCCGAGCTCGCGCGCCAGCTGCGCGACCTGGCTGAAATTGACGCGGGCAATGGCCGGGATGACGATGGCGCGTACCCCGGCCTGCGCGGCCTCATCGGCCACGGCAGCGGAACGGTCGCCGAATTCCCCGGCGTCGAGATGGCAGTGCGTATCGACCCACATGTGCTGACTGGCTTGGCGAAAATCGGAAAGACCGGCATATCGGGTGCCGGTTCCGGATGAAGACGCACGCAATGGGAGTCGCTAGCGGTAGACCCAGCCCGCAGGCTGATCCGGCTCGCTTCCCCCGAAGCGTCTTGTTATTTGTACAGCGTAACCTGTTCGCACAGGATGCAGACACGGGAGTGTAACGTTTAACGCCCTCTTGCAGCCGTTAACAATCGTAAAGAATCCCCCACGAAGGAGCAGGATCAGGCTGCCTGCAACGACTTGCCCAGCTTGCGCAGGAATTGCTCGCAGCGTTCCATCTGCGCCAGCGTCACGAATTCATTGGGCTTGTGGGCATTGCCGATGTCGCCGGGGCCGCAGACGATGGTCGGAATGCCGATCTGCTGGAACAGCCCGGCCTCAGTGCCATAGGCCACCTTGCGGGTTTCGCGATCCCCCGTGAGCGCGCGCACCAGCTCGGTGATGGCAGCCTGCTCGGCGGCTTCCAGCGCCGGGCTGCCGGCGAAGTTGTCGATTTCCACGCGGGCCTCGGGGAATTCGGCACGCATCCTGGGCAGCAGGACTTGGGCGATGTACTGATCGATCTGGGCCTGGATGTCGCCCACGCTCATGCCCGGCAGGTTGCGGAATTCATAGGTGAATTCACACAGTTCAGGAATGGTATTGACCGCAATGCCACCCCGGATCTGGTTGGTGGTCATGGTGCTGAAGGGCACGTCGAAAGCCTGGTCATAGGGG
>NZ_BADI01001112.1:0-1230 GCF_000333555.1 Herbaspirillum sp. B65
CAGGATGCAGGACGGTAAAGCCGATGCCATCCCAGTTCCAGGTCTGGCCGGCCTGGCAGCGGGTATTCACAGGCGCAGCGCGCAGGATGCGGCTGTCCGGTGCCAGCGAAGAATAGACGCTGTCTACCGACAGGCTCTTGAACAAGGACAAGGCGCCACCCGAATGGTCGTTGTCATTGTGCGAAATCACCACCCGATCCAGATGATCGATGCCATGCGCGCGCAGATACGGCAGGATCACCCGGGTCGCCCCATCCGAGTCGGCCGTGTAATAGGGACCGGTGTCATAGAGCAGGCGATGGCCGGGCGTTTCCACCAGCACCGCCATGCCCTGCCCGACGTCGAAGGCGGTCACGCGCATGGTGCCCTCGGCCGGGCCCAGCGGCGTATTGAGCAGCAGCGGCAGCCAGCCGAACAGACCCAGCCAGCGCACCGGCCAGCCACGCGGCGCCAGCACCAGCAAGGTGCCGCCCAGGGCCAAGGCGAACATCCACCAGCTTGGCAAGGGTGTCTGCCATACCGCCCAGGGCATGGCATTGAGCGTTTGCAGGAAATCGGCCAGCCAGGCCAGCAACTGGTGCGGCACCTGCAACACGAATTGCGCCAGCACGCTCGGCAAGATGCTGCCCACCAGCGCCAGCGGCGTAATCACCAGCGACACCAGCGGGATGGCGATGGCATTGGCAATCGGGCTCACCAGCGAATACTGCCCGAACAGCAGCATGGTCAGCGGCACCAGCCCCAGGGTGACCACGTATTGGGCATGACTGGCTTCCTTGATCCGCTGCAGCAACGCCGGCCACCAGTGCTTGCGGGCGGCAGCGGCGGCCATCGCCCGCGGCGGCTGCATCCGCCCGACCGAGCCATACAGCAGCAAGGCCACCGCCCCGAAGGAGAGCCAGAAACCCGGCCACAGCACCGCCCAGGGGTCCAGCAACAACACCAGCGCCAGAGCCAGGCACTGCACCACCGACACGCGCACGATGCGCCCGCGCCAGAAAGCGATCCCCACCACGATCAACATGTACAGCGTGCGCTGGGCCGGCACGCCGAAGCCGGCCAGCAGCACATAGAGCAAGGCCGTCACCATGCCCACGATCAGCGCCACCTTCTGGGCCGGCATCCGCAACGGCAATTGCGCGCCCGTGAAGAACGAACGCCGCCACAGCCAGCCCGCCAGGCCACCGCACAAAGCTGCAAGCATGGTGATGTGCACCCCGGAGATGGCCA
>NZ_BADI01001111.1:0-6945 GCF_000333555.1 Herbaspirillum sp. B65
GCCCTCGATCATCAGCGTGATACGGAAGGTCAGCAAGAGGCCATACAGGTGATCCAGCTTGTAGAGCCAGCGCAGCATGTCTTTTCGATCAGGATGCCGAACAGACCCACCAGGATTGGTGCCACGATGAGCATGACCCAGTAGTTCAGTCCCAGATAGGTCAAGCCCATCCAGGCCAGGAACGCGCCCAGCATGTACAGCGTGCCGTGCGCGAAGTTGATCACGTTGAGCAAGCCGAAGATCACCGCCAGGCCCAGCGAGAGCATGGCGTAGAAGGAGCCGTTGACCAGGCCCAGCAGCAGCTGGCTCAACAAGGCTTGCAGGGGTATGCCGAATAGTTCCATAAAAACCCGTTCATCCAGGGGGGTAAAGAACGCCATCGCCCACAGCAAAAATCTGCCATCCCCGGGTGAGCAGAAATGACAGATTTTGCGGGGCTATTTGATGGCCTTACTGCTACGTTGCGACGTCGTGCTTACTTCCAGGCCGCGCACTTGGATTCGGCCTTGGTGGTCCAGGCCTGCTCGGCCGGGATGGTCTGCACCAGCTTGTAGTAGTCCCACGGATACTTGGACTCCGACTGGGCCTTGACCTGGTACAGGTACATGTCGTGCACCACGCGGCCATCGGCGCGCAGGTAGCCATTCTTCTGGTACATGTCGTTGAACTTGGCCTTGCGCAGAGCCGCCATCACCTTGTCGGAATCATCGGTGCCGATTTCCTTGACGATCTTCAGGTATTGCAGCGCAGCCGAGTAGTCGGCGGCTTGCAGGGAGGACGGCATTTTCTTGCGCACGGCGAAATAGCGCTTGGCAAAGGCACGGGTTTCATCGTTGGCGTCCCAGTACCAGCTATCGGTCAGGTACAGGCCTTCGGTGTTCTTCAGGGTCAGCGAGTGTACGTCGTTGATGAACACCAGCAAGCCGGCCAGCTTGGCGGTCTTGGTGATGCCGAATTCATTGGCCGCCTTCACCGAATTGATGAAGTCGCCACCGGCATTGGCCAGGCCGATGATCTGGGCCTTGGAGCTTTGTGCCTGCAGCAGGAAGGAAGAGAAGTCGGAAGCGCCCAGCGGATGCTTGACCGAACCCACCACGGTGCCGCCCGAAGCCTTCACCACGTTGGCGGTATCGGCTTCCAGCGAGTGACCGAAGGCATAGTCGGCGGTCAGGAAGAACCAGCTCTTGCCACCCTGCTTGACCACCGCCGAGCCAGTACCCTTGGCCAGGGCCACGGTGTCGTAGGCGTAGTGCACGGTATAGGGCGAGCACTCTTCATTGGTCAGACGGGCCGAGCCGGCGCCGATCTGCATGTAGACCTTCTTCTTTTCTGCGGCCACCTTGGCGCTGGCCAAGGCAGTGCCGGAGTTGGTGCCGCCGATCAACATGTCCACGCCCTGCTGGTCGAACCATTCACGGGCCTTGCTGGCGGCAACGTCGGCCTTGTTCTGGTGGTCGGCCACCAGCAGTTCGATCTTCTTGCCGTTGATGGCGCCGCCCATGTCGGCAATGGCCATCTTGATCGCTTCGGCGCCACCCTGGCCGTCGATGTCGGAATACACGCCCGAGATATCGGTGATGAAGCCGATCTTGATCACATCACCCGAGATCTGGGCCGAAGCCGGTGCCGTCGCGAATGCCGCAGCGGCGGCGGTGACGGCCAGTGCCATTGCCTTGAGTTTCATTTTCATCTCCTCTGTTTTGGAAGCCCGCTCAATGGTTTCGATGCGAGACAACTGGTGGAACGGGGAGAGGATCACTCACCCCGCGGACGTACTTGTTGGCAGTACTTCTTCTAGCGGTGAAGCTGGTGATACCGGAAAATCTGGATAGCGGCTCAGACGCCCAGCAGTTCGTTCAAGGTCTGCATCTTCGCTTCCAGCTGCGACGATGCGAAGGACTCGACGATCTGCCCGTGTTCCATCACATAGAAGCGATCGGCCAGGGGCGCGGCGAAGCGGAAGTTCTGCTCGACCATGACGATGGTGTAGCCCTTGGCCTTCAAGGTCGTGATCATGCGCGCCAATGCCTGCACGATGACCGGAGCCAGACCTTCGGAAATCTCGTCCAGCAGCAGCAGCCGCGCACCGGTGCGCAGGATGCGGGCCACCGCCAGCATCTGCTGTTCGCCACCGGACAGGCGCGTGCCCTGGCTGTTGCGACGTTCCTTCAGGTTGGGGAACATCTCGTAGATCTCATCGATGGACATGCCGCGATCGGTCTTGGAGACGAAGGGCGGCAGCATCAGGTTTTCTTCCGCCGAGAGCGAGGAAAAGATGCCCCGCTCTTCCGGGCAATAACCGACGCCGAAGTGGGCGATCTTGTGGGTGGCCAGGTGGATGGTTTCCTGGCCGTTGATCTTGATCGAGCCCTTGCGGGTGCCGACCAGTCCCATGATGGAACGCAGCGTGGTGGTGCGACCGGCGCCATTGCGGCCCAGGAGCGTCACCACCTCGCCCTGGTGGACGTTGAGATTGACGTTGTGCAGGATGTGCGATTCGCCGTACCAGGATTGCAGATCGCTGATCTGCAATACCAGCGGTGCGGAGGAAGTGGACGTGGTCATGGCAGCAGCATTCATGGTGGCGGTGCTCATCAGTGGGCCCCTTGCAGTTCGCCCGAGGTGCTGCCCATGTAGGCTTCCATCACCTGCGGATTGCGCGAGACTTCGTCATAGCTGCCTTCGGCCAGCAGCGCACCGCGTTGCAGCACGCTGATGCGGTCGCAGATACCGGAGATCACGCTCATGTTGTGCTCCACCATGAGGATGGTGCGGCCCGCCGAGACCTTCTTGATCAGCGCCGTGACCCGGTCCACGTCTTCGTGGCCCATGCCTTGCGTGGGTTCATCGAGCAGCATCAGTTCCGGCTCCATGGCCAAGGTGGTGGCGATCTCCAGCGCGCGCTTGCGACCATAGGGCAGATCCACCGTAGTGGTGCGGGCAAAGCTGGTGAGGTCCACTTCTTCCAGCAGTTGCATGGCACGCTCATCGAGCTGCTTCAAGCTCTCGCCGTTCTTCCAGAAATGGAAGGAAGTGCCGAGCTTGCGTTGCAGGCCGATGCGCACGTTTTCCAGCACGCTCATGTGCGGGAAGACCGCGGAAATCTGGAAGGAACGGATGATGCCCTGGCGCGCGATCTGCGCGGGCGCATCCATGGTGATGTCGCGACCGTTGAACAGGATCTGGCCCGAAGTCGGCACCAGAAACTTGGTCAAGAGATTGAAGCAAGTGGTCTTGCCGGCGCCATTGGGGCCGATCAAGGCATGAATGTGACCGCGCTCAATTTGCAGGTTGACCGCGCTTACTGCCGTGAAACCCTTGAATTCCTTCGTCAGGTTTCTTGTCTCCAGAATGACGTCTGTCATGGTCTCTTTTTCCCTTTGATGCCCGCGCCGGTGGATCCGGTCGTCAAGGCCTGCCTGCTGCGGCTAACCTGCTTCTTTTGGAAGCAGGCACCACCGTTTCATACTGGCGAATCGAGAAGCTAGTTTTAATATTTGGCGCATAGTAGCCGGTTCGTACCATTCATACAATACGTATAAGTACCGTATGGTCCAGCGCTTGAGAAATCACGCTGTCATGCCCGCGACAGCAGGCTGGAAGCGACTTTCTCGGCAATCATGACAGTCGGCGAATTGGTGTTGCCGGAGGTGATGGAGGGCATCACCGAGGCATCGGCCACGCTCAACCCCGCCACTCCGCGCACCCGGCATTGCGCGTCCACCACGGCCATCGCATCGTCGCTGCGCCCCATGCGACAAGTGCCCACCGGATGGAAGATGGTGGTGCCCACGTCGCCGGCGGCGCGCTGCAATTGGGCTTGACTTTGATACTGCAGGCCGGGCTTGTATTCCTCGGGACGATAGCGTGCCAGGGCGGGTGAAGCGACGATGCGGCGGGTCAGCCGCAGCGCATCGGCGGCCACCTTCAGGTCGGCTTCGGTGGAGAGATAGTTGGTGGTGATCCTGGGCGCGAGCGCGGGATCGGCCGCGGCCAGGCGCACGTGCCCGCGCGAGGTCGGACGCAGGTTGCACACGCTGGCGGTAAAGGCCGGGAAGGCGTGCAGCGGATCGCCGAATTTTTCCAGCGACAGCGGTTGCACGTGGTACTGCAGATTGGCGC
The DNA here is from genome assembly GCF_000333555.1 of Herbaspirillum sp. B65. Lineage (NCBI taxonomy): Bacteria > Pseudomonadati > Pseudomonadota > Betaproteobacteria > Burkholderiales > Oxalobacteraceae > Herbaspirillum > Herbaspirillum sp. B65. The sequence goes on from NZ_BADI01001111.1 coordinate 4,123, forward strand.
TGTCCTGCTGCGCATCGGACTTGGCGAACGCCCCCAGTTGCGAGGGCGCCATCGACATCGGGCCGCTTTGCATGAGCAGATATTCCAACCCGATCTTCATCTTGCCCAGCAGGGTGGAGGCCATGGCATTGAGCGTGCGGGCACCGTCGACCTTGAATACCATGCGCATCTGCAAGTGATCCTGCAAGTTCTCGCCCACCCCCGGCAGCGCATGGACGACCGGGATCTGGTGCTGCTGCAACAGCGCCGGATCGGCGATACCCGACCTCTGCAGAATATGCGGCGAACCAATGGCGCCGGCACACAGGATGGTTTCCTTGGCCTGGGCAAACCACTGCGAGCCACCGCCGGTGAATTCGACACCGGTACACACCGGCCCGCCCTCGCCCTGCTCCATGCGCAAGCGGCTCACGTGCGAACCGGTCATGATGGTGAGGTTGCCATCCTTCATGGCAGGCCGCAGGAAGGCCTTGGAAGCGTTCCAGCGCACGCCGCGCTTCTGGTTGACGTCGAAGTAGCTGCACCCCTCGTTATCGCCGCGGTTGAAGTCCTCGATCTTGGGGATGCCATTCTCGGCGGCAGCGTCACGGAAGGCATCCAGGATATCCCAGCGCAGGCGTTGTTTCTCGACCCGCCATTCACCGCCGGCACCGTGGAACTCGCTGCTGCCCAGGTGGTAGTCCTCGCTCTTGCGGAACCAGGGCAAGACGTTCTGCCAGCACCAGCTATCGTCGCCGCAGACCTCGGCCCAGTGATCGTAATCACGCGCCTGGCCGCGCATGTAGATCATGCCGTTGATCGAGGAACAGCCTCCCAGCACCTTGCCGCGCGGATAGATCAGGCTGCGCCCGTTCAGTCCGGCATCGGCCTCGGTACGGAACATCCAGTCGGTCCGGGGATTGTTGATGCAGTAGAGATAGCCCACCGGGATGTGGATCCAGAGATAGTCGTCGCGCCCGCCCGCTTCGATCAGCAGCACGCTCTTGCCGGTCTTGCGGGAGAGCCGGTTGGCCATGACGCAGCCAGCCGTGCCGGCGCCGATGATGATGTAGTCGTATTGCCCTGCCGATTGCATGGTGTCTCCGCTGGTTTATTCTTGTGGTCCAACACCGTGCGCAGCGCTTGATGCCCTGCGCACGGCCATCGGATTACTTGGCCACCGGCATGGTGAACTCGGCCCCCTTGCCGATGCTGGCCGACCAGCGCTGCATGATGGACTTGTAGCGCGTATAGAAACGGATGCCCTCTTCGCCATAGGCATGGGTATCGCCGAAGAGCGAACGCTTCCAGCCACCGAAGGAATGCCAGGCCATCGGCACCGGGATGGGCACGTTGATACCCACCATGCCGACCTGGATGCGGCGCGAGAATTCATGCGCGGTATTGCCATCGGCGGTAAAGAGCGAGACGCCATTGCCGTATTCATGCGCATTGATCAGTTGCACCGCCGAAGCGAAGTCCGGCACGCGCACCACGCACAGCACCGGACCGAAGATTTCTTCCTGGTAGATCTTCATATCGGGCGTGACCTGGTCGAAGAGCGTACCACCGATGAAGAATCCTTCCTCATGGCCCGGCACCTTCAGGCCGCGGCCATCGACCAGCAGCTGGGCGCCGGCCTCGACGCCACTCTGGATATAGCCTTCCACCTTGGCCTTGTGGGCGGCGGTGACCAGCGGGCCCATCTCGGCGTCATCTTCCATACCGTTCTTGACCTTCAGTGCCTTCACGCGCGGAATCAGCGCTTCCACCAGCCTGTCAGCCACGCTCCCCACCGCCACAGCCACCGAGATGGCCATGCAGCGCTCGCCGGCCGAACCGTAGGCCGCACCGATCAAGGCATCGACGGCCTGGTCCAGGTTGGCGTCCGGCATCACCACCAGATGGTTCTTGGCGCCGCCCAGGGCCTGGGCGCGCAACGGGAAGGTGCCGGCGCGCTCGGTGGCCTTGCGGTAGATGTATTCGGCAATCGGGGTGGAACCGACGAAGGACACCGCCTGCACCTCGGGATGCTCCAGCAGCGCATCCACGGCCACCTTGTCACCCTGCACCACGTTGAAGACGCCATCGGGCAGGCCGGCGCGCTTGAACAGTTCAGCCAGCATCAGCGAAGGTGAAGGATCGCGTTCGGAGGGCTTCAACACGAAGCTGTTGCCGGTGGCAATGGCGATGGGCGCCATCCACAAGGGCACCATCACCGGGAAGTTGAAAGGCGTGATGCCAGCGGTCACGCCCAGCGGCTGGCGCAGGTTCCAGTTGTCGATGCCGCCGCCGATGTTGTCGGTGAACTGGGTCTTGAGCAGTTGCGGAATGCCGGTGGCGAATTCGACGATCTCCAGGCCGCGCGTGACCTCCCCTTTCGCATCCGAGAACACCTTGCCATGTTCCAGCGTGATGGCCTTGGCCAGGGCATCGTGGTGTTGCTCGATCAATTCCTTGAACTTGAACAGCACCCGCGCGCGCTTCAAAGGCGCGGTCTCGGCCCAGGCCGGCGCGGCAGCGCTGGCGGCAGCCACTGCCGCATGGACTTCCGCCACCGAGGCCAGCGCCACCTTGGCAGTGACCTCCCCCGTGGCCGGGTTGAAGACATCCTGGCTGCGACCGCTCTCGGAACGGGAGCGCTGGCCCTGGATGTAGTGGTCGATGTGCGGGAGGCTCATAAGGTTTCCTTTGGTGTGGTGGAGGAAGGCGGGAGGTGCTGTCTCCGGCACCCTCCTGCCGACAAACCGCTCGACCCTGACAATGAGCCAACGGCATGGATGAGCAAGAATAGTCTCCCGCGGGCGACACATCCAATGAGGAATTATCAAGAGCAATTAAAGA
>NZ_BADI01001110.1:0-2925 GCF_000333555.1 Herbaspirillum sp. B65
ATTGCTGCATCAATACCGGGATTTGATGCAACAGATGCATCAATGGCGCGTGACCGTCACCTGGACCTCAGACTGAGCTGAGGCGGAAGCGCGCCACCAGGCTGCCCAGTTGATCGGTCTGGTCGCGCAGCGAATGGGCGGCTGCGGCGGCCTGTTCCACCAGTGCGGCATTCTGTTGCGTGCCTTCATCCATCTGGGTGACCGGGCGAGTTGAGCCTGACCCGATAAATCCACCAAGGAGCAAGCATGTCCGCACTCTACATCCCTGGATACCGGCTTCATCGGTGGCAATGGCCATCGCCCCACCCATGGCATCGACTTCCTTGACCAGGTGGCCCTTGCCGATCCCGCCGATGGAGGGATTGCAGGACATCTGGCCCAGGGTTTCGATGTTGTGCGTCAGGAGCAGGGTTTTCTGGCCCATGCGTGCTGCGGCCAGTGCAGCTTCGGTGCCGGCGTGACCGCCGCCAACGACAATGACGTCAAATTGTGTGGGGAATAGCATGATGCGGGCCTCGCGCAGAGGTGAGAACAGAGGCGAGATTATAAGACCTTTTATCCGAGGGGGTCGGGAGCCCGGTCTTGGGCTGTTGGTTTACCGCACTTCCCTGCCCTGCTGGACAGTATCGGGAAGCTGTCGCGATGGCTTCATCTGATCAATGAAACATTCGCGGGGACTGTTTCACGTGAAACAGAGGGCTGGCTTTGCCGCTGGAAGGCATCAAGTGAAGAAAAAAACGGAGCCTCTTGGCTCCGCCTTTTCCTACGGCTTCACGTGTTTCACGTGAAACATCGCTGGTGAAGTTTTCTTATTTGAGGAAGGCGTCATAACTCGACTTCAAGATCAATGCCCCTACCACGACCAGGAACAACTTGCGCACGAACACGCTGCCATGCTTCATGGCCAATCGCGTCCCTACCAACGAGCCACCGATATTGAAGACCGCCATCAGCAAACCCAGTTGCCAGATCACGTGGCCGCTATAGCCGAACCAGCACAAAGCGGCCAGGTTGGTGGAAATGTTGACGAACTTGGAGACCGCCGAGGCCGCCAGGAAGTCATAGCTGAATACGCGCACGAACAGGAACACCAGGAAGCTGCCGGTCCCTGGACCGAACACGCCATCATAGAAACCGATGACTGCACCGATCAGGGCCGCATAGATCATCTCGCGGCTACCGGTCAGCGTCGGTGCATGGGTCGTGCCGAAGTCCTTCTTCTTGAGGGTATAGAGCGCCACTGCGATCAGGACAAAGGGCAAGGCCTTGCGGATCAGATCGGTGGGAATATGGGTGACCACATAGGCGCCGAAGAAGGAACAGGCAAACGCCGCCATCGCTGCCGGGGTGACCGTACTCCAGCGCACCGCCACCTTGCGGGCAAAATTGATGGCCGCGGCGCTGGTGCCCATCACCCCGGCGACCTTGTTGGTCCCGAGCAGGGTCGCCGGTGCCGTGTTGGGGAAGACCGAGAACAGCGTCGGCACCAGGACCAGGCCACCGCCACCGACCACGGCATCGATCAAGCCAGCCACGAAGGCCGCACCACACAGGACCAGGTAATCAAGCATGATCGCCCTCCCCTGTGGACAAGAACAAAGCGGGAGCGCGGGGCGATACTGCTGAAACCGGGGTGTGCATAAGATAAGACGCAGTCAACGTGGGAGAAAGGCGGGCCCACATTCTACCGCCCTGCTTTCCATCGCATCAGCAACAGATGCCGCCCTTCAGCTTCTGTTGCGAAACATCCCCGCCCTGTTCTGTCCGCCCAAGCCTGTGGACAAAAAATTACCGCCGGGAAATCACCTTTCGGTGACTTGCCGGCGGTTTGCGGATCGGCAAAGAGCCTAGTGCGAACCCTTGGCCTGCCCTTTCCGGGTCAGCGCCAGGATTTCCCCGACGATGCCCTTGCGGAAGGCCAGCACGCAGACGATGAAGATGAAGCCGGTCACGATGGTCACCGAATCGCCCAGGGTATTGAACCAGTCGATATTGGTGGCGCTGGCCAGCCAGGTACCGATGTCGCCCAGCTTGTTCTCCAGCATGATGATGATGACCGCGCCGACGATGGGGCCGACGATGGTACCCAGACCGCCCACCAGGGTCATCAGCACCACCAGGCCGGACATGCTCCAGTGCACGTCGGTCAGGGTTTCGAAGCCCAGCACCAGGGTCTTGGTGGCGCCGGCCAAGCCTGACAGCCCGGCTGAGAGCACGAAGGCCAGCAGCTTGTAGCGCGCCACGTCATAACCCAGCGAGATGGCACGCGGTTCGTTCTCCTTGATGGCCTTCAAGACCTGTCCGAAGGGTGAATGGATGGTGCGCACGATCAAGGCGAATCCGGCTACGGCAATGGCCAGTACCACGTAGTACAGGGTCATGTCGTTTTCCAGGTTGAGCACGCCCAGGAGCTTGCCGCGCGGTACCCCCTGCAAGCCATCCTCGCCACCGGTGAATGGCGCCTGCAAGGCCACGAAGAACAGCATCTGCGCCAGCGCCAGCGTGATCATGGTGAAGTAGATACCCTGGCGACGGATCGCCAGCAGTCCCATCACCAGACCGATCAGGGCGCCGGTCAGGGTGCCGATCACCAGACCCAGTTCGGTGGGCAAACCCCACACCTTCAGCGCCTGGCCGCACAGGTAGCCGGCCCAGCCCAGGAAGGCGGCATGGCCGAAGGACAGCAGGCCGGTATAGCCGATCAGCAGGTTGAAGGCGCAGGCAAACAGCGCAAAGCACAGCATCTTCATCAGGAACACCGGGTAGATGCCGAACGGTGCCGCCAACAGCAATATTAGTAAAACAGCAATTCCGAGTTTCTTGTTCATGCCGGTCTCCGATTATTTCTCTTTGCCGAACAGGCCGGCCGGACGGACCATCAGGACGATGGCCATGATGATGAAGACCCACGTGGCCGACAGTTCC
>NZ_BADI01001109.1:0-25512 GCF_000333555.1 Herbaspirillum sp. B65
CATACCTATGTTCCTGCTACGGGACAGCTGCTGTCGATCAACCAGTACACTGCCTTGTATTCGCTCATCGGCGTTACCTACGGTGGTGATGCACGTACCAATTTCAATCTGCCTGACCTGCGTGGTCGCGTGATCATCGGGGCCAATACCGACGGCACTTATCCTGCCGGCAAAAAGGGTGGGCAGGCCAGCATGAATCTGTCGATGGCCCAACTGCCACCGCATTACTTCATCATTCCCGCGCTTGTGGTCAATCTTTCCCGTATCACTGCCACTACCACTCTAAGCAGCCTGTCGGCGACGGCCGACCTGGCCGGCATCACCGTCTCCGGTCCACCCACCGGTCTGGTGATCAAGACCGTCTCCGGCAGCGGCGGCCAAGGCACGCCATCCGGGAACTACCTGGGCAAGCCTCCTGCCGCCACAGCGAACCTGTACGCCAACGGTACGCCTGACAGCAACCTCAACAACAATGCCCTTGGTGGCACGATGACGCTCACGGTAGCTGCCGGCAGCACCGCACCGGTCACTGTGACCGGCAACGCCAATACCACCATTGGTGGCAGCAGTGCCACGAACCCGGCCACGACTGATACGCTGGGTTCTGGCGCCCCCATTAACTTGCTGCCGCCTTATCTGCCAATGACTTATTACATTGCTGCGAACAACGGCATCTATCCGTCGCGTGACAATTAAGTAATCAACAAGCAACTTAAATCAATTCTTGAAGTTCATGCTGTTGTTGGTGGTGATGGTATGAGCAGTGCGCAGCCTGGGCTGCCCACTGCTCATCGATTGGGGAATTTCATCGTGCATTTCTTTCGCGCCCTTGCGTGGCTTGTCGCACTGGGTTGCTCCGTCGACGCGTGGTCTGCCACGCGTGATCTGGGACAGGCCTTGGTCGGTGCCGATCAGGCCTTGGCTGCCAAGGACTACGCTTCTGCCCATGCGCTCTATAGCCGCGCTGCTGCGGATAATCCCCTGGCGCAGTTCAACCTGGGCTTGTTCGAACGCGAAGGCTGGGGGCGCCCATCGGACCCGGTCGCTGCCTGCCGCTGGTTCGAGCAGGCCGCACAGGCCAATATTCCGGCCGCACAGCAATTCCTGGGAGACTGCTACGCCGGTGGCATCGGTCGCGCCGCCGATGGCGCAGCAGCTATCCGCTGGTACGTCAAGGCGGCCCAATCCGGCATCGCCTATGCCTGGTGTTCGGCTGGAGAGATCTACATCGAGGGACGTCTGCTGCCGCGCAACCTTGAGCAAGGCCTCGCGCTGTGCGTGCGGGCGGCGCAAGCCGATTCGTCGCCGGCCATGTTGCGGCTGGGCGATTACTTCCGCGAGGGCAGGCAGGTGCCACAAGACCTGGAGCGCGCCCGTTACTGGTATCAGCAAGCAGCTGAACGCCACAACCTGGCGGCGCAGTTTCACCTGGGCCTTATGTTGAGCCAGGGGGAGGGGGGCCAAGCTGATCCGCGCCTGGCCTTGTTCTGGCTGGAACGGGCAGCCTCCGAAGGTTATGCGCCGGCTTATCTGCCGGTGGCCGTCCTGTATGCCAACGCTGCGCCCGATCCTGCCACCGGCGCCTTGAGCGCCGACCAGTTGGCTCGGATCTACATGTGGAACAGCGCCGCCAAGGCCACCACCAAGGATGCGGACCAGCAGGCCCAGATCGAGCGTATCGCGCAACTGGTGCTGGCGGTGATGCCGCCGGCCTGGCGTCCCGAACTGGATCGTCGGGTGGCCGAGCATCTCGCCACATTCAATATCAATAGACCGTAGTCACCGCGTCATCAGCGCTTGGTCGCCACTCGACGATCCGGCGCAACGCGGCCATCAGGGGGGAACACATCATGCGCCATGCGTCCATGAACAGAATCTATCGCTTGGTCTGGAGCCACGTGCAACAGGCCTGGGTCATCGTCTCGGAACGCACGCGCGGGCAGGGCAAGAAAGTGTCGCGAAGACTGGCTGCCGCGGCTGCCTTGTCGGCGGCAAGCGCACTGGCCATGGCCGGTCCCAGCGGAGGGGCGGTCACGGCCGGCAGCGGCAGCATCAGCCAGTCCGGCAATACCACCACCATCACGCAAGGCAGCCAGAACCTGTCGGTGAACTGGCAATCCTTCAACACCACCAGCGCTGAGAAGGTCAATTTCGTCCAGCCCTCGGCCAGTGCGATTGCGGTCAACCGCATCCAGGACGTCAACGCCACCCAGTTCATGGGGCAGTTGAATGCCAATGGCCAGGTCTATCTGATCAATCCCAACGGCATCCTCTTCGGTGCCGGCGCCCAGGTCAACGTCGGCGGCCTGGTGGCCTCGACCCTGGACATCAACGATGCCGCGCTGGGCAGCAGTACGCGCAATTTCAGCGGCATGGGCAGCGGTAGCATCGTCAACCAGGGCAGCATCAACAGCGCCAATGGCGGCTACGTGGCCTTCCTCGGCAAGCAGGTGGCCAACCAGGGCAGCATCACCACCACCGCCGGGACCACCGCCCTGGCTGCCGGCAGCGACGTGACGCTCTCCTTTGCTGGCAATAGCCTGGTGAGCTTGCGCGTGAACCAGAGCACGCTCGATAGCCTGTCGGGCAACGGTGGTCTGATCCAGGCCGATGGCGGCACCGTATTGTTGTCGGCAGGGGCCCGCGATACGGTGCTGGCCAGTGTGGTCAACAACACTGGCATCATCCAGGCGCGCAGCGTGCAGAACGTCAATGGCACCATCGTCTTGGAAGCCGGCAGCCATGGCACCGCCACCAACAGCGGCACCCTGGACGCCTCCGGCCGGAACGCCGGTGAAACCGGCGGAACGGTCAAGCTGCTGGGCGGCACCGTGGCCCAGACTCGCGGCGGCAGGATCGACGTGGCCGGTGATGCCGGCGGCGGCACGGCCTATGTGGGCGGTAACTTCCTGGGTGCCGGTCCCGAACAGAACGCCACCACCACCACGGTGGAGGCCGGAAGCAGCATCGATGCCAGCGCCATCAGCAGCGGCAACGGTGGCCGCGTGGCCCTGTGGTCGGATGGCACGACCCGTTTTGACGGTAGCATCACGGCGCGTGGTGGGGCTGCGTCCGGCAATGGCGGGGCAGTGGAAACCTCGGGGCTGAAACTGAAGATCGGCTCCACCGCCTCGGTCAATACCCTGGCGCCGCGCGGCAGTGCCGGCAACTGGTTGCTCGATCCTGCCGACATCAAGATCGGCTCCATCGCCTTCTGGGGCAGCAACTACGGTATCGACGTCGATTCGGCCGTGCTCACTGCGGCACTCAATAATGGCAACGTGACCATCAAGACTTCCATTCATTCTGCTAACCAGTAAGGCAACCCCGCCAGCCTAGCCGGGTCCTCAACGACAGGAGCACGATCATGCGCACCCGTGGCCAGGACCCAACGCTGCCCGACCTATCCTGAAGCCAAAGGAAATGAGATCGGAATTGCATGTCGCGCATGACCTGCAACACTTCTTCATCGGTCTCGCCCAGCCCCACCATGATGCCGGACTTGGTCGGCACCTCCGGGTGCAGGTCCTTGAAGCGCTTCAACAGGCTCAGCGAGTATTCGTAATCCGAACCCGGACGGGCTTCCTTGTACAGGCGCGGTGCGGTTTCCAGGTTGTGGTTCATCACGTCCGGCGGGGCCATCTTGAGGATTTCCAGGGCGCGGTCCATGCGGCCGCGGAAGTCCGGGGTCAGGATCTCGATGCGGGTCTCGGGCGACAGTTCGCGCACGCGCTGGATGCAGGCGGCGAAGTGGGCAGCGCCACCATCGCGCAGGTCGTCCCGGTCGACGCTGGTGATGACCACGTAGGACAGACGCAGCTGGGCGATGGTCTTGGCCAGGTTTTCCGGCTCGTTGGGGTCCAGCGGATCGGGGCGGCCGTGGCCGACGTCGCAGAAGGGGCAACGGCGGGTGCACTTGTCACCCATGATCATGAAGGTCGCGGTGCCCTTGCCGAAGCATTCGCCGATGTTGGGGCAGGAGGCTTCCTCACAGACCGTCACCAGGTTGTTGGCGCGCAGGATGTCCTTGATCTCGTAGAAGCGGGTGGTGGGCGAACCGGCCTTGACGCGAATCCAGTCCGGCTTCTTCAGCTTTTCGGCGGCCACCACCTTGATCGGGATCCAGGCGGTCTTGCCGGCGCCCTTCTGCTTGTCCAGCGGGTTGGCGCGCGCCGAGCCGGTGGCGTTGGAGGAAGAATCTGCTGCGGGAGTGAGTTCGGTCGTCATGTCGGTCGTTCCGGCCCCGGCGCACAAGGCGCCTGAGGCTCAAGCCATGCCCGCGAAGCGGGCGATCAGTTGGTCGGCAAGCAAGTCCTGGACATCGGCCAGGCGGGCGTTGGTAGCCCCTAGGGTCTGCATGTCCACGGTGGCCAGGCCTTCGTAGCCGCAGGGGTTGATCCAGGAAAACGGTGCCAGGTCCATCGCCACATTGAGCGATACGCCGTGGTAGGTGCAACCGTTGCCGCGGATCTTCAAGCCCAGCGCAGCCACCTTGGCGCCCTGCCAGGGGCCGTCGGCAGCGTAGATGCCGGGCGCGCCCTCCTTGCGTACACCGGCCAGATTATACGCCGCCAGCGTGGCGATGACCGCCTCTTCGATGTTGTGCACGAATTCACGGGCGAACAGGCGGGCCCCGCTGCGGTTGCGGCGCAGGTCCATCAACAGGTAGATCACCACCTGACCGGGGCCGTGGTAAGTGACTTCGCCGCCACGGTCGGTCTGGACGATGGGAATGTCGTGTGGATTCAACACATGGGCGCGGTCAGCGCCCAGGCCCAGCGTATAGACCGGGGGATGCTCGACGATCCAGAGCTGGTCTGGGGTGTCGGCGCTGCGCGCATCGGTGTAGGCGCGCATGGCAGCGAAGCTGGCCTCGTAGGGCTCGACGCCGCGCCGGACGATCTGCGGCCGGGCGGCGCCAGCCGGCGCGGCGCTGGCGGATGGTAGTGCGGTTTGCATGACCGCCAGTGTAGCGAAATTCAGGCACTCCCGTCTCAGAACCAGCGGATCAGGCCATGCGGCAGGAGCTTGCTGATACGCATCGTCTCGTTATTCTTTGGATGATTGCCACAGGGAACCAGCGATGCCTGTGCATGGCGATCTGCGCCCTGCTCGCTGGCATCTGCCCCGCTGAACCAGCTGCGCCATCCCCTCCTGGGGCGCAGCGGCGACACCGTGAACTCGGCCGCACCGTACACGGCCTCGAAGGTAGCCAGCGCCCGCCCGTGATATTCGAAGCTGCGTGCAGGCGTGAGCCAGATGTCATCGCGGCAGCCGCTGATGGTCAGCCACACCAGTCCGCGGGTGACACGAATGCGCAGGCCGCCGCGCAGTTGGCGCGCGTGCACCTGTCCTTCCTGCAACTGGCAGGGAGTCGTTTGATCTGTGAATGAAATTGCCATGGCCCGCTCTCCTTTGCGTAGCTCCAGGCAAGCCGGGTCCCTGCCGCTGGTCCCGGTGGGACGCGGTGTTCAAAGGGAAGATGCCTGGAATGGTGTTGAATGTGTCACCATTGTAGGAAAGCCCGCAGGCACGACAAAACGATATATATTGCGTCTTCTTGCTAATGAAATTCACAAGGGAAGTCCCATGGCCGACCTCCGAAAACTGCCCAACCTGGCGGCCCTGCGCGCCTTCGACGCGGCGGCCCGCCACGGTTGTTTCTCGCGTGCCGCCGAGGAAGTGCACGTCACCCCCGGCGCCATCAGCCACCAGGTGCGTGCACTGGAAGAAGATCTGGGTCTGCAGTTGTTCAAGCGCCATGGCAAGCGCATCACCATCACCGAGACCGGCGAACGCTTCGCCACCACCATCCGCAAGGCGCTGGGCGAGATCGCCCAGGCCGCCGACCACCTGCGCAGCCTGAACCGCCAGCAGCGCCTGGTGATCTCGGCCACGCCCTCCTTTGCCTCGCGCTGGCTGGCGCCGCGCCTGTGGAAGTTCATTGATGCCCATCCCGAGATCGAAGTGGTGCTGCAATCCGGTAGCCACCTGGTCGACCTGCGGTTGGACGGGGTGGATATAGGCATCCGCTTCGGTCGCGGCCAGTACAGTGGGGTGGTCACCGAAAAGCTGAGCGAGGACTACTACTATCCGGTGGCCGCACCCGGCTATCGCGGCAGCCGCAGCAGAAAGCTCACGCGCCCCGCCGATCTGGCCCACTGCACCCTGCTGCGCATGGATACGCGCGAATCCTGGCGTCCCTGGCTGCAACTGGCCGGGCTGGACCTGCCCGAGCCACGCGGCACGCTGGTGGTGGAGGATTCGTCAGTGACGCTGCGTCATGCAGTGGAAGGCAAGGGCGTGGCCCTGTCGCGGCATACCATCGCCTGGCAGGAAATCGCCAGCGGCACGCTGGTACGGCTGTTCGACGTGGCCCTGTTATGTGAGGAAGCAAACTACCTGGTGCACCTGCCGGAGGGGCTGGAAAAACCGGGCGTAGCCGCCTTCAAGCAGTGGATCACGCAAGAGATGCAACAATTCCACGCCAGCGCGGACTGGCCGGGCAGGGTGCAGAAACGCCCAGCCCCCAAGAAGTGACGCGCCAATGAAAAACCGGCGCGCCATGCAGGCCGCGCCGGTTTTGCCGAGAGCGCAGAGCGCCTCTCAGAGCACGAACTTGACCATCTCGTGGGTGGACAAGGCGCGATAGATGTTGTCGAGCTGGGTACGGCTGGTGGCGCGCACGGTCAGGGTCAGCGACAGGTACTTGCCCTGGGTGGAGGGACGCATCTCGACCTTGCCGGCATGAAACTCGGGGTCATGCTCGATGACCATGGCGACGATGGTCTCGGCGAAGGCGTCGTGGGTGATCCCGACCACCTTGATGGGGAAGTCGCTGGGATACTCGATCAGGGATTCTTCAGGGGAGATAGTGGGCATAGTCATGGCAAACCGCCTTGGCGTTGTCCGCCGTGGCGCTCCTGGTTTCAATGCCCCCAGATGGGGATGAACCGGCAGGCTTCAAGCGGGTGGTACGGGTGGGGAATGGAGGCATTCTACGCCATGCGGGCGGCCTGGCGTGCAGAAAAGCTTCAGCAATGCTGCATTCGCTCCAGATCAAACCACATTGAAAGGAAGCAGCAGGCCGACAGCCTCACGAAGCTTCTGCAGCAGAGCATAGGCCGTCTTTTATTGCGTGTTGAGCTTCCTTGTCGGGTAGAGGGCGGCCATGCCCTTGACAACCGTAATCTCCTCCCTTCGCTGGGGTCAGGCCAGGCGCATCGGTCGTATTTCGAACCCCCGGTCTCCTGGGGAGAAGAAGTCGTAGGAGTTCAGCTTCACGACGGGATTTCGCGTCTGGAGCATGTTCAGATTTCCGTTCGATACGCATTACATAAGCAGACGTTCCGTCACTTGGGACGGATAGGAAAGGCCAGTGCTCTATTCGTATCGATCTGAACATAGCGAACTCATACCAAGGTCGTTTAAGCGAGTCGAGTCCTGGATCATGCTGTCGATCCTCGTGATTACTGCCTCAATCGACCCGGTGTTTTGGATGATTTCTCCGAGATAATCCAAGTTGCGTTGCATAACTTCGTAGGTATGTATGACGCGATCACCAAGTCGTTCTCTATTGGGCCGGTTCGCTTCACGAGCGATCACGGTCTCCAAGGGAGCCCAAATAGTGAAAAGATGAACTGGCGTCTTTTCAGGAAGCAGATCGCGAAACGTCTCGAAAGCATCTCGGGTTTCGAAGATGTAGTCGAACAAGACACGCCCTGCGCCCATCTCCAGATAGCTCGAAATCAAAGAAGCGCTTGCACGGTATGTTGATCGCGGCCCAAGCCAGTCCCGCGCATCGCTAGGACTGAATTCGCGAACAGCGTCGCCGGAGATTGCCACCGTCCTAGGAAACGTCTGCGCAAGATGCTTGCAAATGGTGGTCTTGCCGACCCCTGCCGGACCATTCAAGACAACAACATGCGCCATCAGCATTCCCCTAACATATCGTTCCGAAGACTGGACCATCTAATTTGGACAAGAGCGGCACTCTGTTCCGCGTCAGGAACTTTGTGGCACTTGCTACATAATGCCGGAAAATCGGGTTGACCGAAAAGCTCACGGCACTACGTGCGGGGGAGCAGCAGATGGCGTTACTGCCCCATGACACTCTCGCCGCCCACTAGGCGGCACCGGCAAATGATTTACAGCCGCGCCTTGGCCGCCTGATAAGCCGCATACACCTTGCCGAACACCGGCCCCGGCCGACCGCTGCCGACTGGTTGGCCATCGAGCTTGACCACCGGCAGCACTTCCTTGCTGGCCGAGGAAATGATGAGTTCATCGGCGGCCAGCACTTCTGCACGCGGGATGCGGCGCGATTCGAGCACGATGCCTTGCTCGGCGCACAGCTCTTCCATCAGGCCATAGCGGATGCCTTCCAGGATCAGGTTGTCCTTGGGCGGCGCCGAGATCTTGCCGTCCTTGACCACCCACACGTTGGAGGAAGATGCCTCCGACAGGAAACCATCGCGGAACTGGATCGCTTCGGTCACCTGGTTTTCTGCGGCGAACTGGGCCGCCAGCACATTGCCCAGCAGCGAGGTGGACTTGATCTGGCAGTTCAGCCAGCGGCGGTCTTCCATGGTCACGCAGGCCACGCCCTGTTCGATGGCCGAGGCCGGAGGCAGTGCCATGGGGTTGGTCATGATGAGCACGGTCGGCACCACTTCCTTGGGGAAGGCATGGGCGCGCTTGGCCACGCCACGGGTGACCTGCAGGTAGATCATCTGGTCCTCCAGGCCATTGGCCTGGACCACCTGGTCGATCAGGGCGTTCCAGCCGGCTTGGTCATGCGGATTCGGAATACCGATGCTGGCCAGGCTGCGGAACAGGCGCGCCAGGTGCTGCTGGCCACGGAAGGCCTTGCGGCGGTACATGGGGATCACTTCGTAGATGCCATCGCCAAAGATGAAGCCGCGATCCAGCACCGGTACGCGGGCTTCGGAGAGGGGCGTGAATTCGCCGTTGAGGTAGACGATGGGATCGTTCATGATGGGCTTTCCGGTAATCGTTGATGAGTGTCGGCGCCACAGAGGCGCCGCGATGAATGCATTCTGTCACGCGGCCCTAAACCCACTTATGCAAAAACCGTATAACCCGGCAACACCCAGCCCTGCCCCGTCCTGCCGTCTCAACCGGCAATGGGCAGCATGTCCACCCGGTGTCCGGCCCCTTCTTCTGCGGCGCTGGGAACGAATTTCCAGCGCACGTCATGGAAGCGCGCCAGCGTTTCGCGGTGCGCGATGCTGATCATGGTCAGGCCCGGCAATTCGCGCGGCAAGGCGGCGTAGAGCGCTTCTTCGATCTCGCCATCCATGGCGCTGCTGGCTTCATCGAGGAAGACGATGCGCGGACGATTGAGGAACACGCGCACGAAGGCCAGGCGCTGCTGCTCGCCCGGCGACAGTGCCTGGCTCCAGTTGGCGGCCACGTCGAGCTGTGCGGCCAGGTGCGACAGGCGGCACAAGCCGAGGTAGCGCGTGATCAGGGCGTCGTCGAAACTGCCTTCGGCGGCGGGATACGACAGCGCCGCCCGCAGCGTGCCGATGGGCAGGTAGCTGCGCTGAGGCAGGAACATGGCCGGGGCATCCTGCGGCAAGGCAATGCGGCCCTCGCCATAGGGCCAGATGTCGGCCATGGCCCGGATCAACGTGGACTTGCCGCAGCCGGAAGGGCCGCTGATCAAGACGTGCTCGCCCGACTCCACGCGGGCGTCGAGGCGGCTCATCATCGGGCGACCATCCGGGAAGGACAACTGCAGGCCCGCCACCGTCACGGCACTGCCGCTGTAGGGCGCGACTTCGATGGTGCGAGTCATGCCGGAGGCGCGCTCGACATCGGCATGAAAACCGGCCAGGCGGTTGATGCTGGCCTTCCAACTGGCCAGTGTGCTGAAGGCATTGATGAACCAGGACAAGGCATCCTGCACCTGGCCGAAGGCATCGCTGATCTGCATGAGCACGCCCAGCGAAATGGCGCCCGAGAAGTAGCGCGGGGCCGAGACCAGCATGGGGAAGATCACCGCGAACTGACCATAGAAATTGACGGCCACGTTGAGCTTCTTGGTCAGCCGCATGATGTTCCACCAGTTCTCGCGGATGTCATCCAGGCGCGCCGTCAATTGCGCACGCTCCTGCGGCTCGCCGCGATACAGGGCCACTGCCTCGGCATGTTCGCGCACGCGGATCAGGCCGAAACGGAAGTTGGCCTCGAAGCGCTCCTGGTCGAAGCTCAGGCCCACCAGCGGGCGACCGATCCACCACACCACGCCGGAGCCGATGGCGGCATAGGCGATGGCGAACCAGACCATGTAGCCTGGGATGACCCAGGATTGCCCCAGTGCAGAAAACGTCAACGGCCCGCTCACCGACCACAGGATGTGGATGAAGGAAACCAGGGTCACGCTGCTGGAGATGAAACCCAGCACCAACGCGAGCGTGTCGGAGGTGAGTGCGTGCAGGTCTTCGGCAATGCGCTGGTCGGGGTTGTCCGAGAGCCGGCCCTGCTGCCCCTGTTCAATGCGGTAGTAGGCGCGATGGGCCAGCCAGCGGTCGAGGTAGCGCGTGCTCATCCAGTAGCGCCAGCGGATCTGCAGCGCCTGCTTGAGATAGACGCTGTAGATGGCGATGGCCACGAAGACGAAGGCCAGGCCCGAGAATTGCCACAGCAGCGACTTGAACTGCGGATAGTCGCGCGACTGCAGCACGTTGTACATGTCGCGGTTCCAGGAATTGAGCCGCACGTTGATGTAGACCATGCCCAGGTTCAAGGCAATGATGGACACCAGCAGCGCCCAGGCCATCCACTTCTCTTCCGAGACCCAGAACGGCTTGACCAGGCGCCATATGTCGGCGCGGCTGGCGCGATTGAGGCCATTGGAGCGGCCAGTTGAGGTTGGGGTCGCGGCAGTGGCAGGAGATGATGGATCGGGCTGGCGTTCGGGCATGGCGAAGTCCTGATGTTGTCGTCACTTGCTGCCCAGCTTGCCGCAGAAGACTTAAACCAGGCTTAACGGGAAGATCAAGCAAAGATTAAAAGAAGATTAAGAGAACCTTAATGCAAATTGCCTGGCCATTCACCGCTATTGAATGCATCGGAACAATCAATAACCCAAGCCGGCAATTCCCGCTACACTGCGGCTTTCGGAATATTGCCAGGCATCAATATGATCTGATGCCGCACCCGAAGCCCAAGTATCGAACGACCGGCCGATGCCGGTCCCTTTCCCTTCTGGAGCCATGACATGAACCCCCTCACCCCCAAGCGCCGTTCGCTCAGCGTAGCGGCCCGACTGGCATTGAGTTTCGCGCTGGTACTGGCGATGATGCTGGTGCTCACCGTGGTCAGCATTTCCAAGGTCAATGCCATCGAGGGCAGCCTGACCAGGGTCAGCGAAGACAATAGCGTCAAGCAGCGCTATGCCATCAACTTCCGCGGCAGCGTCCATGATCGGGCCATCGCCCTGCGTGACCTGACCCTGGTCGGCGAACCCGAGGTCAAGGACGTGGTCGCCTTGATCGACAAGCTCGATGCCGACTACCAGCAATCGGCCAAGCCGCTGGACCACATCTTTGCGACCATGCAGGTCAATGCCGAAGAGCGCGCCAGCCTGGAGCGCATCAAGGCCATCGAAGCCCGCACCATGCCGCTGGCAGCCAAGACCATCGCCGCGCGCCAGGCCGGTGACCTGGACGGTGCACGGCAACTGTTGCTGACCCAGGTCAAGCCGGCCTTCGTCGAGTGGCTGGCGGCCATCAATCACCTGATCGACCTGGAAGAACACATGAGCCAGGCCGAGTCGGCCAAGGCACGCAGCAACGCGCACGGCTTCCAGGCCTTCATGCTGGTGCTGCTGGGCGTGGCGCTGGTGGCCGGGGTGGTGCTGGCCACCCTGATTACCCGCGCCATCCGGGGCGCTCTGGGAGCGGAACCGGATGAGGTCAAGGAGGTGGCGCTGGCGGTCGATCGCGGCGAGCTGTATCACGCCGTAGCCCTGCCCGCAGGTGGCGCGGGCCAGCGCCAGAGCATCATGGCCGTGCTCTCCGAGATGAGCGGCAACCTGCGCGGCACGGTCACCCGCGTGCGCGATGCGGCGGCAGGTGTGGCCACCATCAGCGCCCAGATCGCCGCCGGCAACAGCGACCTGTCGGCACGCACCGAAGACCAGGCTTCCTCGCTGCAAGAAACCGCCTCGGCCATGGAACAGTTGACGGCCACCGTCAAGCAGAACGATGGTCATGCCCGGCAAGCCAACCAGCTGGCCCACAATGCCTCCGAGATTGCGCGCCAGGGTGGCGCCATCGTGGACCAGGTGGTCGATACCATGAGCGCCATCAACACCTCTTCACGCAAGATCGTGGACATCATCGGCGTGATCGATGGCATCGCCTTCCAGACCAATATCCTGGCCTTGAATGCGGCGGTGGAAGCCGCTCGCGCCGGCGAGCAGGGCCGAGGCTTTGCGGTGGTGGCTACCGAAGTGCGCAACCTGGCCCAGCGCAGTGCTGCCGCAGCCAAGGAGGTCAAGCAATTGATCGAGGCCTCGGTGGGCAATGTGGACAGTGGCACGCGCCTGGTGGAACGGGCCGGCCAGACCATGGAACAGATCGTGGCCAGCGTGCAGCAGGTCACCGATGTGATGGGTGAGATCTCGGCAGCCAGCCATGAGCAAAGCCTGGGCATCGAGGAAGTCAACAAGGCCATCGCCTTGATGGACCAGGTCACCCAGCACAATGCGGCCCTGGTCGAGCAAGCCAGTGCCGCCGTGGCCACCTTGCAGGAACAGGCGGTCAGCCTGAACCAGGCGGTGGGCGTGTTCCAGTTGGAGGCGCCGCAGGAAGGCGGTGTCGTAGTGACCAGCGCAGCCCCGGTGTTGCAGACGGTGCAGGTGCCGATGCAGGTGGCGCCGGCACTGGGGATGGCGCGCCGGGCGGCGTGAACCTTGATCGGCGCGCATCAGCGCGCATCGCCGCTCACAACTCGCCCAGGAAATCGTTCACGAAGCCACGCATCCGTTCTTGCCGCTGACGCGCCATGGCGGCGCCAGCGGCGGTCTGGAAGCCTTCCTGCAGACGGAAGAGCTTGGTACTGAAATGGTCCAGCGCGTAGCGCTTGTCATCCAGCGGCCGCGCGGTGGCCTGCGGATCGAGCGATTCATACAAACCCGAGCCCATGCGTCCGGCCACATAGAAGCAGCGCGCCACGCCGATGGCGCCGATGGCATCGAGCCGGTCGGCATCCTGCACGATCTTCGCTTCCAGCGAATGCGGCGTGATCTGCGCCGAATAACTGTGCGCCTGCACTGCATGGGCGACGCGCTGGGCCTCTTGCGTATCCCACTGCAGCGCCACGAGGATCTCTTGCGCACGCTGGGCCGACAGGGTCGAGGCCTGGCTGCGCAAGGGCGAATCCTTTTCCACCCGCACGCAATCGTGCAGCAATACCGCTGCCAGCAGGATGCGCAAATCACCGCCCTCCTGCTGCTGGATGCGACGCGCATTGTTCCACACCCGCAAGAGGTGCGAGAGGTCATGCGAACCATCACCGGCATCGTCCAGGACATGGGGCAATAATTGCTCGGCGAGGCTGTCGAAGGGGGCAAAGGCGTTTGCCGTCTGGGTAAGATTCATGAGAAAAAAGAGATGTCGCTGGCAATGCATCAGTATCGCCGATGAACAAGAATCTTCACCAGGCATCCATCATTCATCCATCGTTCTCAGCCACAATCCCCTCACTGTTGCGTCACACCGTTCCGATTTTCCGACAAGTGTTTTTCCCTGGTCCGATACACGCAGGGCGGTCGCATATGAGATGATTCGGCTTCCATCTTTTTCGCGGCCTGCCATCAAGGTCAGGATCAGGATAGCGGCCAGGTTGCCGCAGCGATCCGCCAGCCGCACATGAAGGGTGTGCCGCCCCGCGCCGTTTTCTTCCGGCACACCACAGTAAAACGTCCGACCGCGCCGCTGGCTTCTTTGCTTTCTGGTCGCCCTTGCGCCTGCCGCACCGCTGTCGTCTGCCATTCGATTTTTGGAGTTCCTTGCATGTTCAGCTGGTTTGAAAAACTGGTCCATCCCTACCCCGAGACGCACCCGCTGCCGCCGCCGCGCGGCTTCATGCGCTTCATCTGGTTCTGTACCAAGGGCGTGCGTCCCTACATCGCCGCCATGACCCTGATGACGGCCATCATCGGCGTATTCGAAGCGCTGCTGTTTGCCGCACTGGGCCGCATCGTCGACTGGCTGGCCAAGGTGCAGCCATCTCAATTGTGGGCACAGGAAGGCCATACGCTGGTGGGGCTGGTGGTGATCCTGGCGGCCAGTCCGCTGCTCATCGCCTTGCAGACCCTGTACAAGCACCAGACCCTGGCCGGCAACTTCCCCATGTTGCTGCGCTGGAATTTCCACCGCCTCATGTTGAGCCAGAGCATGAGCTTCTACCAGAACGAATTCGCCGGACGGGTCGCCACCAAGGTCATGCAAAGTGCGCTGGCGGTGCGCGACTTCTGCATGATCGTGGGCGATATCCTGGTATTCATCACCATCTATTTCGCCACCTTGATCGGCGTGGTCGGCAGCTTCGACATGTGGATGCTGGCGCCCTTCTTCATCTGGCTGGCCGCCTTTGCGATAGCCATGCGCTACTTCGTGCCGCGCCTGTCGGCGGTGGCGCGCAATCAGGCCGATGCCCGGTCGCTGATGACCGGGCGCATCACCGATGCCTACACCAACATCGCCACCGTCAAGCTGTTCTCGCACGCCGGTCGCGAAGCCGATTACGCCCGCAGCGCCATGCGCGAATTCCTCACCACGGTCAATCGCCAGATGCGCCTGGTGTCGGGCTTCGAGGTGGTCAACCACATGCTCAACATGGTGCTCATCATCGGCGCCACCGGGGTCTCGCTGTATCTGTGGACGCAGGGCAAGGTGGGAGTCGGTGCGGTGGCCGCCAGCACGGCCATGGCGCTGCGCTTGAATGGCATTGCGCACTGGGTGATGTGGGAAATGTCGTCGCTGTTCGAACACGTGGGCACGGTGCAGGATGGCATCAATACCCTGGCGCGGGCCCATGATGTGAAGGATGCGCCGGATGCCAAGCCGCTGCAGGTGCGCCAGGGCGAACTGCGCTTCGAGGGCGTGAGCTTCAGCTATGGCGGCGCGGCGCCGCGCCCGGTGGTAGATCAGCTGGACCTGGTGATCCACCCCGGTGAAAAGATCGGCCTGGTGGGTCGCTCCGGCGCCGGCAAATCGACTATCGTCAATCTGCTGCTGCGCTTCTACGATATCGAGGGTGGCCGCATCACCATCGATGGCCAGGATATCGCGCACGTGACGCAAGACAGCCTGCGCGCGCAGATCGGCATGGTCACCCAGGACACCTCCCTGCTGCACCGTTCGGTGCGCGAGAACGTAATCTATGGCCGTCCCGAGGCCAGCGATGCCGAGATGATCCACGCCGCCCAACGCGCCGAGGCCCATGACTTCATCGGCACCCTGGCCGACGCCAAGGGTCGCACCGGTTACGACGCGCATGTGGGCGAGCGCGGCGTGAAGCTCTCCGGCGGCCAGCGCCAGCGCATCGCCATTGCCCGCGTGATGTTGAAGGATGCGCCCATCCTGCTGCTGGACGAAGCCACCAGTGCGCTGGACTCCGAAGTGGAAGCGGCCATCCAGACCAGCCTCTACAAGCTCATGGAAGGCAAGACGGTGGTAGCCATTGCGCACCGCCTGTCCACCATCGCCGCCATGGATCGCCTGATCGTGCTGGACCAGGGCCGCATCGTGGAACAAGGCACGCACACCGAGCTGCTGGCGGCCAATGGCTTGTATGCGCGCTTGTGGTCGCACCAGAGTGGCGGGTTCCTGGGTGAAGAGGAAGAGGATGAAGTGGCGATGGCGTGATGTCCTCCATCCGTAAATGATTTATATCATTTACGGATTAATCCAAAAAAAATGGGCGCACTCAACGGTGCGCCCATTTTTCTTTCCCGCCTGGTTTTACTGCAGGTTGAACGACGCGGTTTTCACATCCTTGGAATCCAGCCCGATCTGCACCTGGAATTCTCCCGGCTCGGCCACGTACTCCAGCTTGGCGTTGTAGAAGGAGAGCGCCTTGCGGTCGATGCTGAACTGCACCTCTTGCTCTTCGCCCGGCTGCAACATCAGCTTGCGGAAGTCCTTCAGTTCCTTGACCGGACGCACCACCGAAGCAGCCACATCGCGGATGTACAACTGCACCACGGTCGCCCCCGCGCGGCGGCCCACGTTCTTCACCGTCACGCTGGCCTGCAGCTTGCCGTCGGCCGTCATGCTGGCCTGCGACAGGCGCAGCTCCGAGAGCTTGAACTCGGTATAGCTCAAGCCGTATCCGAACGGATACAACGGGCCATTGGGTTCATCGAAGTACTGCGAGGTGTAGTTGCCGGGCTTGCCTTCGGTGTAGGGACGGCCCACGCGCGGATGGTTGTAGTAGCTGGGAATCTGGCCCACCGAGCGCGGGAAGGTGATGGGCAGCTTGCCGGAGGGATTGACCTCGCCGTAGAGAACATCGGCAATCGCATTGCCGCCCTCGGTGCCGGTGTACCAGGTCTCCAGGATCGCCGAGGCATTCTCGCGCGCCCAGTTCAGGTCCAGCGGTCGGCCATTCATCAGCACCAGCACCAATGGCTTGCCGGTGGCCTTCAGGGCTTTGAGCAGGTCGAGCTGGCTCTGTGGCAGCGACAGCGAGGTGCGGCTGGAGGATTCATGCGACATGCCGCGCGATTCACCCACGGCGGCCACGATGACGTCGGCATCGCGCGCAGCGCGCACGGCCTCATCGATCATGGCCTGCGGGCTGCGCTTGTCCTGCACCACTTCCGGATTGTCCCAGTTCAGGAAGTTCAGGTAATCGACGATGTGCTTGTCATCGGTGATGTTGGCGCCGCGTGCATAGACCAGCCTGCCCTGCCCGCCCACAGCCGCTTGCAGGCCCTGGCGCAGGGTGACGGTCTGTTTGTCTTTACCCGCAGCAGACCAGCTACCCAGCATGTCGATATGCGAATCGGCCAGCGGCCCCACCAGGGCAATGCGTGCAGTCTTCTTCAGCGGCAGCGTGGCATTACGGTTTTCCAGCAGCACCATGGATTGCTGCGCCACCTCGCGTGCTTCACGGCGATGCAAGCGACTGTCGGCATAGACATCGGCCGGATCGTCGGCAGCGCGGCCGATGCGTACATAGGGATCCTTGAACAGGCCCAGGTCGTACTTGGCGCCCAGGACGTCGCGCACGGCATTGTCCAACTCCTGCAGCGGGACCTTGCCCGAGCGCACCAGCTCCGGCAATTGCTTGAGGTAGACCTGGTCGGCCATGCTCATGTCGGTGCCGGCCTGCATCGCCAGACGTGCCGCCTGGGCATCGTTCTGCGCCACGCCATGGTTGACCAGTTCGGTGATGGCGCCATGGTCAGAGACGGTCAGGCCCTTGAAGCCCCAGTCACGCCGCAGCAGATCCTGCAGCAGCCAGGTGTTGGAGGTGGCCGGCGTGCCATTGATGGAATTGAGCGCCACCATCACCGCGCCCGCGCCGGCATCGATGGCGGCGCGGTAAGGCGGCAGGTAATCGTTGTACATGCGCTGCGGGTCCATGTTGACGACGTTGTAGTCGCGCCCGCCTTCGACTGCGCCATACAGGGCGAAATGCTTCACACTGGCCATGACGCGGTTGGCAGCGATAGGCTTGGTATCGCCCTGCAGCGCGCGCACCGAGACCTCGGCAATGCGCGAGAACAGGTTAAAGATTTTCACCAAAGCCTTCCGAGTGCGGCCCCAGCGCGGATCGCGGCTGATATCGACCATCGGCGCGAAGGTCATGTCGATGCTATCGGCAGCGGCTTCCTCGGCGGCGATGCGCATGGCCTTGGCCACCACGTCCATGTCCCAGCTCGAGGCCAGCCCCAGACCGATAGGGAAGGTGGTGCGATGACCGTGGATGACGTCATAGGCGAAGAACATCGGAATCTTCAGGCGCGAGCGCATGGCACCGTCCTGCAGCGGGCGATTCTCGGCACGGGTGACCGAATTGAAGGTGCCGCCCACACGGCCGGCCGCCAGTTCCTCGGCCAGCTTCTTGGCCGGCATCTCGGGGCCGATACTGATGAGGCGCAACTGGCCGATCTTTTCTTCCAGCGTCATCTGACGCAGCAGGTCGTCGATGAAGGCGCTCTTGTTGCCCAGCAAGGCTGGATTGGCTTGCGCCTGCGCGGCCGGGGACATCAATGCAGCGCTACAGGCCAGTGCGCACAGGCTCAGAGCCAGGGTGCGGGAACGACGCACAGGGGCGGCTTGCCGCGCGGTAAGCTGGTGGGGCACGTGTTTCCTCTCTTTTTCTAAACTTTGGCGGCGCGCCGGCCTCTACCTGGAAGCGAGCGGCGGCCCATCGCATGGGGGTGATGCTGGCAGTCGCATGATTGACTTGTCTTCTATGATGCTTAGCCGGCGTGACGGTTCGCTATATTATTCTGTTTTGATGCCTGCCGGACGGACAGGCCGATGGCAGTGCACCGGGTGTGCCCTGGGTGTGCTGTTTCTTTGTGGAGAAATACATTGATCAGACATGGATTGAAATGGCCTGTGCTGCAAGGCCTGGTGCTGTCGGCCACGCTGCTGGCGGCCTCGGTGCAGGCGCAGAGCAACCAGGGCTTCGACCTCAACCAGGCCGTGGCGCGCGCCCAGGCGCTGGCGGCCAAGCCCTACCAGAAACCGGTGAGCAATCTCTCGCCGACCTTTGCGGCGATGCAGTTCGCCGATTACATGAAGATCCAGCCCAAGAGCGATAAGTTCGAATGGCGCAACCAGCCCACGCCCTTCAAGCTGGCCTTCTATCACCAGGGGATGCAGTTCAACGCGCCGGTGGTGATCCACGAGATCGTCGATGGCCGCGTGCAGGACGTGGGCTACAGCACCGATCGCTTCGACTTCGGCGACCTCAAGCTGGCGCGCGAAAGCACGGCGCACCTGGGGTATGCGGGCTTCCGCGTGGTCTATCCCATCAATCGCGATGACAAGGAAGATGAAATCATGAGCGTGCTGGGCGCGAGCTATTTCCGCGTCATCGGCAAGGGACAGGTGTATGGCCTGTCGGCACGCGGGCTGGCGATCGACACGGCCATGATGAGTGGCGAGGAATTCCCGCACTTCACCGAATTCTGGATCCAGCGCCCGGCGCCGGGCGAAAAGCAACTGACGTTCTATGCGCTGCTGGATTCGCCGCGCGCCACCGGCGCTTACAAGTTTACGCTCACGCCAGGCAAGGATGCCCTGCTCGACGTGCAGGCCCGTGTGTTCCTGCGCGGCGAGGTGGCGCGATTGGGCATTGCGCCGCTGACCAGCATGTTCCTGTTCGGCCCCAACCAGCAATCCTCGCGCCGCAACTTCCGTCCGGCCATCCATGATTCGAACGGGCTGGCGATCCATACCGGCAGTGGCGAATGGCTGTGGCGTCCGCTCAACGATCCGCAGAACGTCGAGGTCAGTTCCTTCGAAGTCACCAACCCGCGCGGCTTTGGCCTGTTGCAACGGGGGCGTGACTTCTCCGACTACGAAGACCTGAAGGATCGCTATGACCTGCGTCCTTCGGCCTGGATCGAACCGCGCGGCGACTGGGGCAAAGGGGCGGTGCAACTGGTGGAAATCCCCACCGCCGACGAAACCAACGACAACATCGTGGCCTACTGGCTGCCGGCGCAATTGCCGGCGCGGGGTACGCCGGTGGCTTACGACTATCGCATCCACTGGACCATGGATGAGCCGGCCATCCTCAACAACGAGGTGGGCTGGGTCAAGCAGACCTTCCATACCGATGGCGAACTCACGCAGGCCAACCTGATCCGCGCCTTCGATGGCACCACGGCGCTGCTGGTGGACTTCACCGGTGGGCCGCTGGGCAATCTGCCCGCAGGGACGGCGGTTCAGCCGCAGGTGAACGTTTCTAACAATGGCGAACTGATCGATGCCAAATTGCAGCCCAATCCGGCCATCAATGGCTGGCGCCTGACCTTGCGGGTGAAGATTCGTAACGTGGCGCAGGCGGTGGAATTGCGTGCCGCGCTGACCGCCAATGGCAAGCCGCTCACCGAGACCTGGAGCTACCAGTTGCCGCCGCGCTCGGATGTGCAGCGGACCTTCTGAGGTCGCCCCCTCACCCTGCCGTAAATTATTTATATCAAAGTAAAAGGGCTGCTCCGTAGGGGGCAGCCCTTTTGCTTTGGCGCGTGTGTCAGACGCAAGAGATGCGAAAGAGGCGCGATCAGCTCTGCACCGACTCCCCGCGCAGACGGGCGATGACGCCATCGAGCGCATCGAGATCGTTGAAGTTGATGATGAGCTGCCCCTTGTTGCGCGCCCCGGTCTTGATGCTGACCTGGGTCGCCAGCAGGTCCGAGAGTTCTTCTTCCAGGCGGGCGATGTCGCGCGACTTGTCCTTGGCTTCACGCGGCTTGGCGGCCTGTTCGGCAGCGGCGCGGGTGACCAGTTTTTCAGCATCGCGCACCGACATGCGCTTGGCCACGATCTGGTTGGCCAGCTGGATCTGGGTCGCCGAATCCACCGCCAGCAAGGCACGGGCATGGCCCATGTCGATGTCGCCGGCCATGAGCATGGTCTGCACCGGCTTGGCCAGGTTCAACAGGCGCAGCAGGTTGGAGACCGCACTGCGCGAACGCCCCACGGCCAGTGCCGCCTGCTCGTGGGTGAAGGCGAAATCGGTGATGAGACGATGGATGCCCTGGGCTTCTTCCAGCGGATTCAAATCCTCGCGCTGCATGTTTTCGATCAGGGCCATGGCGGCCGTGGTCTGGTCATCCACGTTCTTGACCAGCACCGGCACCTCGGTCAGGCCGGCGATCTTGGCGGCACGGAAGCGCCGCTCGCCGGCGATGATCTCGTAGATATCGCGACCGTTCTTCTGGCCGATGGCGCGAATCAGGATAGGCTGCAGCAAACCCTGTTCCTTGATCGAGGCCGCCAGCTCATTGAGCGCGCCTTCATCCATGCGGGTGCGCGGCTGGTACTTGCCGGCCTGCAGCTCGGTGACCGCCATCACGGTGGGCAAGCCCTGGGCGGCTTGCGCCTGGACTTCTTCGGTGATGTCGGAAGAACCGCCCAGGAGCGCGTCCAGTCCGCGTCCCAAGCCCTTGGATTTTTTCGGTAGAGTTGCCATGCGATTGCCTGATGAAAACGATGCGTGATGACGGCGCCGGTTACAGCGCGAATGACA
Source organism: Herbaspirillum sp. B65 (assembly GCF_000333555.1). Lineage (NCBI taxonomy): Bacteria > Pseudomonadati > Pseudomonadota > Betaproteobacteria > Burkholderiales > Oxalobacteraceae > Herbaspirillum > Herbaspirillum sp. B65. The sequence goes on from NZ_BADI01001109.1 coordinate 21,259, forward strand.
GCGCGAATTACAGCGTCTTGATGCGCTCGACCATTTCCGCGCCGAACGCGATATAGGCCTGCGCGCCCTTGGAGAGCGGATCGAAGGTCACGCCCGGCAGACCATACGAGGGCGCTTCGGCCAGTCGTACATTGCGCGGGATGACGGTCTTGAAGACCTTGTCGCCGAAGTGCTGTTCCAGCTGGTCCGAGACCTGTTGCGACAGCGTCATGCGCGGGTCGAACATCACGCGCAACAGACCAATGACCTTCAGTTCCGGGTTCAGCTTGGCGTGCACCTTCTTGATGGTGTTGACCAGGTCCGACAGCCCTTCCAGCGCGTAGTACTCGCACTGCATCGGGATGATGACGCCATGCGCCGAGCACAGGCCGTTCAGGGTCAGCATGGACAGCGCCGGTGGGCAGTCGATGAGGATGAAATCATAGTCGTCGGCGACCTGGGCGAAGGCGTTCTTCAAGCGCGCTTCGCGTTGTTCCAGCTCCACCATTTCCACTTCGGCGCCGGCCAGTTCGCGATTGGCCGGCAGCACGTCGAAGCCCCCGGCCTCAGAACGCTTGCGCACGGCACGGATGTCGGACATGCCCAGCAGCACTTCATAGATCGAGCCTTCCAGGGTCGCCTTGTTTACGCCCGAACCCATGGTGGCATTGCCCTGCGGGTCGAGGTCGGCCAGCAGCACGCGCTGGTTCAGTTGTGCCAGTCCAGCCGCGAGATTGACTGCGGTAGTGGTCTTGCCTACGCCACCTTTCTGGTTGGCGACACAAAATATTTTTGCCATATCTTTGTTATGTGAGCGTTATTGCGTGGTCAACTTGATGCCGAAGCCGATCAGGAATATCCCCGCGGCACGCGATGCCAACTTGGCGATGGTGCGATTGCGGGCCATGCGCCTGGCGGCAGCATTGCCCACGAAAATCAGGAAGCTGCCATACAGGAAGGTGCAGCAACTGATGACGGCGCCCATCGTCACGAAGGTCAGCGCGCCCTGTTGCGTATCACGATCCAGGAACAGCGGGAAGAACGCCATGTAAAACACGATGGCTTTCGGGTTGAACAAGGTGACCAAAAAACCGCGGCGGAATTCTGCGGTATTGGAAAAGGGTACGACTGTACCACCGCCCTCGCCTCTTGCAAACAAGAGACGGCCTCCGAGGTAGGCCAGATAGGCCGCGCCCATATACTGCATCCCGTGGAACAGCAGCGGATTGGCGTGCAGCAAGGCGGCCACGCCAGCGGCCGCCAGGAACATCAGCACCACGTCACCCAGCATCAGGCCGGCCTGTGCCATGAAGCCACCCCGCAAGCCGCCCTTGGCCGCGCAGGTCAGTACGCAGAAAGTACCGGGGCCGGGCAGCAGCAGGAACACCATGGTGGCGGCGATCAGTTGCCAGATATCGGTGATGCCGAGCGAGTGAAAGACGGCCTGCATGGTGGGTCTCCTTGATGGTGTGCGGCCTGGGTGATGGTCCCGGGCCGCTATGCTGCACTGAGGTCCGCAGCGGTCCTCAGAGGTCTGATATCAGAGCGCCCCTTCAGGGCTTGCTCTTGACCACCCGCGAGGTATCGAAGCCTTGCTTGGTGGCGTTGTTGAGGGCATTTTCGTATTGCTCATCACTGATGGTGGGCGTGCGCGAGAGAATCCACAGGTATTCGCGCGAAGGACTGCCCACCGTGGCCAGGGTGTATTGCGCGTCCAGGTCCATGATCCAGTAGTCGCCCCACACCATCGGAATCCAGGACAGCCAGGCCGGTGCGAAACGCACTTCCAGCTTGCTGTTGCTGCTGCCCGGGACCACCCGCGCCACGCCCTTGGCTTCATCGATGCCCTCGGCGGTCTTGCAGCGGTTGGTGACATCGATCATGCCATCATCGCGCGCGACGTACTCGGCGCTGGTACCGGAAATGCATTTCTTTTGGAAGCTGTTGGGCAGCTTGGCGATCTCGTACCACTTGCCGGCATAGCGCTTCAAGTCTACCGCGGGCACGGTCTTGACCTCCTGGGCGTGGCCTGCGGGCAGGCTGGCATAGGCGGCCAGCAAGACCATGGCGGCCACCAGGGCCGGTTTGCATTTGTTCATCAGGTCGCTCTTTCCATGAAGATGAGATGCCGTTCGGCATCCAGGCCCGGTACCTGCAAGGGCTGCACATGTTGCACCTGCCAGCCTGCCGGCAACCGGTCGATTTCCTCTTGCGGCAGCACCCCCTTGAGGGCGATGTACTTGCCACCTGGTTGCAAGAGGTGGTTCGACCATGTGATGAAGTCCTTCAGTTCCGCAAAGGCACGCGAAGTGATGACATCATATTGTTGCTCGACAGGCAACTGCTCGACACGGGCATGGAGTACCGTCACATTGCCCAACTGCAATTGCGCCTTGACCTGGTTGAGGAAGGCCGTCTTCTTCTGCACCGTATCGACCAGGGTAATCTTCATCTGCGGCTGCGCCTGGGCCGCCCAGATGGCCAGGACGATGCCGGGCAGACCACCACCGGCCCCCACATCCAGCACGCGCTGCGCACCAGCGAAGGCCGACACCGCCGAGAGCGAATCCAGCAAATGGTGCGTCACCATCTGCGCCGGGTCGCGCAAGGCGGTCAGGTTGTAGACCTTGTTCCACTTGGCCAGCAGTGCCTGATAGGCCATCAGCTGGTCGAGCTGGGCAGCGGACAGCGTCAGGCCCATGGCCGTGGCGCCTTCTTTCAGGGTGCGGGTCAAATCGTTCAGGTCTGCAGTGTTGCTCATCCGTGATGCCTTGGTATTGATCTGGTTCGAGGGCGATGCCCGGAATTTTTCTTCATGCAGCCTGATTACCAGCGCTGGCCGGCTGTTTCAGACCACCCTTCTTCAGGTGTACCAGCAGCAGCGACAACGCCGCCGGGGTGACACCGGAAATGCGGGAAGCCTGGCCCAGGGTTTCCGGGCGATGCTTGTTCAGTTTCTGGCGCACTTCGATGGACAGGGCCTTGACCTCCATGTAATCGAGGTCGGCCGGCAGCTTCAGGTTTTCATTGTGATCCTGGCGGCTGATCTCGTTGGCCTGGCGGGCGATGTAGCCGGCGTACTTGACCTGGATCTCGACCTGCTCGCGCACCGGGCCATCTTCGATGCCGGGGCCGGCCAGGCTCTGACCTTCGGTGCCGGTCAACCCCATCAGGCTATCGTAGCTCACGTTGGGACGGCGCAGCAGGTCCAGCAGGTTGTATTCACGCTCGATGGCCTTGCCCAGCACGCGCTCGGCTTCGGCGGCGGCCAGGATGCGCGGGTTGACCCAGGTCGACTTCAAGCGCTCCATTTCACGTGAAACAGCTTCGCGCTTGCGGTCGAAGGCTTCCCATTGCGCATCGCTAACACAACCGAGTTCGCGGCCGATTTCGGTCAGGCGCAGGTCGGCATTGTCTTCGCGCAGCGAGAGGCGATATTCGGCGCGGCTGGTGAACATGCGGTACGGCTCCTGCACGCCTTGCGTGACCAGGTCATCGACCAGCACGCCCAGGTAAGCCTCATCGCGGCGCGGGGTCCAGGCTTGGCGGCCCTGGGTCTGCAAGGCGGCATTGATGCCGGCCAACATGCCCTGGGCGGCGGCTTCTTCATAGCCGGTGGTGCCATTGATCTGGCCGGCGAAGAACAGGCCTTGCACCTGGCGGGTTTCCAGCGAGGACTTCAAGCCGCGCGGGTCGTAATAGTCATATTCGATGGCATAGCCGGGACGCAGGATGTGGGCGTTTTCCATGCCCTTCATCGAGCGCACCAGCTCCAGCTGCACATCGAACGGCAGGCTGGTGGAGATGCCATTGGGGTAGAACTCGTGGGTGGTCAAGCCCTCGGGTTCCAGGTAGATCTGGTGCGAATCCTTGCTGGCGAAGCGATGGATCTTGTCTTCGATGGAGGGGCAGTAACGCGGCCCCACGCCTTCGATGACGCCGGTGTACATGGGGCTGCGATCCAGGCCACCACGGATGATGTCGTGGGTACGGCTATTGGTATGGGTGATCCAGCACGGCATCTGACGCGGGTGCATGGCGGCATTGCCCATGACGGAGAACACCGGTACCGGGTCCAGGTCGCCCGGCTGCTCTTCCAGGATCGCCAGGTTGATGGTGCGGCCATCGATGCGCGGCGGGGTGCCGGTCTTCAGGCGCCCTTGCGGCAGCTTCAATTTCTTCAAGCGCGCCGACAGCGAGACCGCCGGCGGATCACCGGCACGGCACCGGAATAATTGTTCAGGCCGACGTGGATCTTCCCNCCAGGAAAGTCCC
>NZ_BADI01001108.1:0-1537 GCF_000333555.1 Herbaspirillum sp. B65
CATCGCAGACGATACCCGCTTTGCGATCACCTCTTGTTCTATCCCAGCTGTTCCGAATTCGCGCGCACCACCGGCGCCCCGCTGCATCTCTTCATGGGCAGCGAGGATGCCTACAACTCGGTGGAGAAATGCCGCTTCAATGTTGAGCAACTCCGGCGCGTGGGCGCCAAGGTCGAGCTTACCGTCTACGACGGGGCCAAGCACGGCTTCGACACCTCCATGCCCGGCAACGTCTGGGTTCCGCTGGGCACCAGCGCCCTGGACTGCCCCATCGGCTCAATGAACCTCGATACCGGCAAAGCCCTCATGCAAGACGGCCGCACCCTCCCGGCGCCGGATTTCATCAAGCTGCGCACCGGCTGCATCCGCCGCGGATTTGCCGTCGGTGGCCATCCGCGCTACCGCGAACAGTCGCGCGAGGCGGTCAAGAAGTTGCTACAGGGACAGTTTGCCCTGTAACTGGAGGGCCAGAGCCCCATCCCGGGCTGCCTGCACTGCCACGATGCACTGCACCACGAACGCGCAGACCGCACCCGGATACATCACGCGATGATATATATCGGTGATCCGGCACGGCGCCAATGCAGTGCCTGATTTCCTCTGTCTGCCTGCAACACCGCTCCCGGCCTGCCTCCCCGCCAAAACCCTCTGGCTGGCACGGCCTTTGCTCAATGACCATCAGGATCAAGGACGATCCCCCCTATTCACTGCCGATCTAACGATGGATCTGCAACACACGGACAACGGCGTCCGCTTGGACCGAGGCTCTGCCTTGGCCTCAAGCGGACGCCTTTTTGTTTTCTAGAGGACCGAGATGAGCAAATCCAATCGTATCGAGCTGTTCTCCCTGCGCACGCCCCAGATGCGCAGCTTCCACCTGACCTGGCTGGCCTTCTTCGTCTGCTTCTTCGCCTGGTTCGCCTGCGCGCCGTTGATGCCGGTGATCAAGGGTGAATTCCACCTCACCCCCGGCCAGATCGCCAACATCAACATCGCCGCGGTGGCAGTGACCATTCTGGTGCGCCTGATCATCGGCCCCATGTGCGACCGCTTCGGCCCGCGCAAGGCCTATACCGGCCTGCTGCTGGTGGGTGCGGTGCCGGTCATCGGTGTGGCCTTCGCCCAAAGCTACGAGAGCTTCCTGTTCTTCCGCCTCTTGATCGGTGCGGTGGGCGCCAGCTTCGTCATTACCCAGTACCACACCTCGGTCATGTTCGCCCCCAACGTGGTGGGCACTGCCAACGCCGCCACGGCCGGCTGGGGCAATGCCGGCGGCGGCGTGGCGCAAGGCGTGATGCCGCTGCTCATGGCCGCCATGCTGATGCTGGGCGTCTCGCACGCCTGGGGCTGGCGCGCGGCGCTGCTGGTGCCGGGCCTGCTGATGCTGATCATGGCCGCACTCTACTGGCGCTTTACCCAGGACTGCCCGGAAGGCAACTATGACGACCTGCGCGCCGCCGGCGTGACCATCGAAAGCGGCAAGCGCGGTGGCTGGGCCAGCTTCCGCGCCGCCGCTGCCAACTACCGCGTGTGGATG
>NZ_BADI01001107.1:0-4104 GCF_000333555.1 Herbaspirillum sp. B65
CGCCCTATGGCAAGCCGGTCGAAGGGGTGACGCAACGACTGATCGATGCGGTGGAGACCGCCGCACGCCATACCTTGCAGGGCTTCGTCAAGCGGGATGCCAGCCTGCATGACGAATTGTTATAAATCATTTTGTAGCTCTGTGGCAGTACCGTAGCAAGCACGCAGCAGCGTCAACCGGGAAGGGCGTTGCATCATAAAACCCGAAACCAGACGATCACCGGCAATGACCATACCGAGCTCGTCTTTTCATGCTTTTGATGAGGCGATATGCAAGACACCGAACCGACATTGAAGAAGAACCTGTATGGACTCATGATGGCCATGCGTACCATGCAAGCGTTGGTGGCCAGTCAGCGGGCACAGCTGGTGGTGAAATTCCATCCGGTCGATGACGCCAATCTCAATCCCGCCTTCAAGCAACAGTTCTATGGCTACGGCGTGAGCTATGCCAGCTTCGCCGCCCAGCAGGCCATCGATGGGCAACTGGAGCCGGCGCTGTTCGATTTCGCCCGCTTCATCGTCATCAATGAATCGGCGGCGAGTCGTTATGTGGAATTGTTCAAGGGACCGGATGTCCTGATCTCGCTCAATCTGTTCTAGGCCAAGTCAACCGCCCTTCCAGGGCTGGTGCCGCAGGCTGACGCTATCTGCACCAAGGCTGACGTTTTCTGCACCATGGGCGGCCGGCCGCTCTCCTAAGATGAGCGCTCCTCAACCTTTACTGGAGCGCTCTCATGTCTTTTTCCCGCCATATCGTCACCACGCTGGCCCTGACGTTTTCTGCACTGTCGGCCCAGGCGGCCGAGTTCACCCTCACCAGCAGCGACATCCAGGAAGGCCAATCGCTGTCAATCTCGGAAGTCTTCAATGGCTTCGGCTGCATGGGCCTGAATCGCTCGCCGCAATTGTCCTGGTCGGGCGCGCCGGAGGGTACCAAGAGCTTCGCCGTGACCGTCTATGACCCCGACGCCCCCACCGGCAGCGGCTGGTGGCATTGGACCGTCTTCAATCTCCCGGCCTCGGTGCGCAGCCTGCCGGGCGGCATCAATGCTCAGGGCCAGGGCTTGCCGGCCGGCGCCATCCAGGGGCGTACCGATTTCGGCAGCAGCGGCTTTGGTGGGGCCTGCCCACCCGAAGGAGATAAGCCGCATCGCTACCAATTCATCGTATGGGCGCTGAAAACCGAAAAGTTACCACTGGATGCGCACGCCAGCGGTGCTATGCTCGGCTTCATGTTGAATGCCTCCGCGCTCGGCCAGGCCAAGCTCACCGCCTACTACGGCCGCGAAAAGAACCATGCAAAATGAGATCGCCATCCTGCCCTTCGCCCATGGCCCCCGTCCCACGCTGACCCGCATCCGCGCCCGCCACGAACAGCAACTGCGCCAGGTCTTCATCGGCCAGGCCAGCATCTGCCACGTGCGCCAGGGCAAGAAGCGGGTGCAATGGGGCAAGCGCCACCTGCTGTGCGGGCAGGATTGCCTATTGCTAATCGCGCCCGGCACGCAGATCAATGTGGCCAACCTGCCACGCGCGGGGGAATATGCGGCCGACATGGTGTCGCTGCCGCCGACGCTGATCGACCGCTTCCGTCTGCACTATCCCGGCCAGGGGGTGCCGGCGCGCGAGGCCGGCGCCATCAGCAGCATCAGTAGCGTCACGCAGGAGGCCGACCTGCTGCGCGCCTGGCGCCATCTGCTGGAGTGCCTCCGTGATGAGGCCGCCCTGCCCTTGCAATGCCAGGCCGCCGAAGGCCTGTTGCTGGCCCTGAGCCTGGCCGGCGCCATGGGTGGCCTGCTGCGCGAGCGCGGCGACGCCATCAGCCATCACATCGAACAGCATCTGCTGATGCTGCCGCCCGAACAGCGCAGCCTGGAACGGGTGGCCGATGCCTTCCATTGCAGCGTCTCCACGCTGCGCCGACGGCTGGCGCGCGAACAGACCGGTTTTCGCGAACTGCTGGACAAGGTGCAACTGGGACTGGCGCTGGAACAATTGCAGGCGTCCTCGCTGCCCATCGCCGACATCGCCGCCACCTGCGGCTACGATTCGGCCTCGCGCTTTGCGATGCGTTTTCGCCAGCATTACGGGATCAGTCCCAGCGAACTGCGCCAGACCCTGCCTTGAAACCACCCTCGCGCCCCTGGGCGCGATGGCTTGTCCGGCTCAACAACAAGCACCGTCATCCGGGTACGAAAGCACCGACATGCGTTTGCAGCGGCGTCCGACTGTGCCCTGGGCAGGTCGGGCCTAGGATGGTTGCAACGTCTCGCAATGGCGGGACGCCCCGACAACCACTCCAGGAGATACCTATGTCCAGAACCACTCTGAAATTGCTCGGCACCGCACTGATCGTGGCCGCCTGCAGCACGGGCGCGTTGGCCCAGAATGCGGGCGGCGGCAGCGGCTCAGGTTCGGCCGGCTCCGGGGCTACCGGAGCCACCGGGGCCCAGACCACGCCGGGCAATGGCGCCAGTGACAGCGGAAATAGCGGCAGCTCCTCCGGCAAGCACATGCGCAATCAGGACAAGTCGGACAAGAGCAGTCACAAGTCGCGTTCCGGCACGCATCGCAATAACCCCAATGCCACCGACATGAAGGATGGCCCCATGGGAACCTCGCCAGGAGGCAATGGCGGCGGGACCGGGAGCGGCGGCGCAGGGGGTGCCGGTGCCGGCAGCACTGGCGGCGCAGCCGGTGGCAGCGGTACCGGCGGTGCCGGAGGGGCAGGCGGTTCCGGCTCCTGAGTCATCCAATGATTGAGCGCAGCATGGCGACGCCTCCCATCCCTCCCGCCATGCCTGATTTGCCCCGTCGAGCTTGACGGGGCTTTTTTATAGGCGCGGCCCAGCGAGCCAGCAGCCTGCCAATGATGAGCGGCAGCCCGGCGAGGTTACAATGGGGCCCTTGTTCCCTGCCCTGTGCCCCTGCTGCCTCATGACCGACTACCTGGACATCTTCTACCGCCTGCTCTTGGCCATGCTCATCGGCTGCGCCATCGGCATCGACCGCAACCTGCGCGGCAAGCCCACCGGCGTGAAGACCCTGGGACTGGTGGGGCTGGGTTCGGCCCTGGTCACGCTGGCGGCGATGAATTTCGCGCTGGACGCAGCCGACCACAGCCGCGATGCCATCAGCCGTGCCATCCAGGGCGTCATCACCGGCATCGGTTTTCTCGGGGCCGGGGTCATCGTCCATGAACAGCGCAGCGAAAAGGTGCGCGGGTTGACCACAGCCGCCTCGATCTGGGTCACCGCCGCGGTGGGCATCGTCTGCGGCGCGGGTTGGTGGCGCGTGGCGCTCATGGCCAGCGGCCTGATCGTGGTCCTGTTCATGGTGGGCCGGCCACTGGAGCATTTCCTGCATCGGCAATGGCTGCGCAAGACCGAAGATGAACGTGCTGACATCAGTGCTCGCGAAGAAGACTGATGCCCGCATCGATGAAAACGGTTTTCCTCTATCTCTGCACGGCACTGGCCGAGATCGTCGGCTGCTATCTCCCCTATCTCTGGCTCAAGCAGGACCGCAGCGCCTGGCTGCTGCTGCCGGCCGCCGTCAGCCTGGCCCTGTTCGCCTGGCTGCTGACGCTGCATGAGGCCGCTTCCGGGCGCGTCTATGCGGCCTATGGCGGGGTCTACATCGCCGTGGCCATGCTGTGGCTGTGGGCCGTGGACGGCGTGCGGCCCTCGGGCTGGGATTGCGCCGGGGTGGCCGTGGCGCTGGCGGGCATGGCGATCATCGCCTTCCAGCCCAGATAGGACGTACCGACTTCCCCCGAACAGACCACGCACAGGAGCCCGACACCCATGAAGACGCCGCCCGTGAAACACCGCCCGCTTCTCTCGACGCCACTGACTGGCGCACTGTTGATGTTGATGGGCATGTACATGCTCCTGCTGGTCCCGCTCAAGAGCAGCGCACAGGAGGTGCGCCAGCGCCTGGGCGCGAGCGATCACGGCAGCGTTTCCTTCATGTCGGCCAATCGACGCACGACGTTCAGCCAGGTGTACCAGAAGAACGTCGCCTTTGATGAAACATCAGCGCCGAACTGCGGCTCCCCCGCCCAGCGCCGCCTGGCAGACTGCCGGCGGTGGTCATCATG
>NZ_BADI01001106.1:0-1006 GCF_000333555.1 Herbaspirillum sp. B65
CCATCAGGAGGGAGATCAGGTAAGGTTTCATGCGTACTCCGGGATCAGTGGCCCAGCAGGGGACCCAGGCCGTTGACCAGGCGCTCGGCCAGCACCATGCCCAGCAGGCCGATGAGGGCGATGCCCGGTGGTGCCGGTGAGCGCACCTTGAAAAGCGCATAGACGACACCGATCAGGATGCCGGCCCCCAGGGAAATCAGATAAGCGGACATGGCCCGGCTCCTCGTGAAGATGGGACGCCGCCGCGTCCCGCCGATGCAGGGCAGGAGCGCGGCGGCGTCGGTGACCCGACCGGCTTACTTGGCCGGGACCGGTGCCAGGATCTTCTGGTTGCCGTGCGGGCGCTGCTCGGCCTTGTGTACCATGGTGTAGGCGTAGTCCACGCCCATGCCGTAGGCACCCGAGTGTTCGCGCACGATGTCCATGACGGCGCTGTAGGTTTCCTTGCGGGCCCAGTCGCGCTGCCATTCCAGCATCACCTGCTGCCAGGTCACGGGGATGACGCCGGCCTGGATCATGCGCTGCATGGCGTAGTCGTGGGCTTCCTTGGAGGTGCCGCCGGAAGCGTCGGCCACCATGTAAATTTCGTAGTCGCCTTCGGCCATGGCACACAGGGCGAAGCTGTTGTTGCAGACTTCGGTCCACAGGCCGGCCACGACCACCTTCTTCTTGCCGTTGGCCTTGAGGGCGTCGCGCACCTTCTGGTCATCCCAGGAGTTCATGGAGGTACGTTCCAGGATGTCGTGCTCGGGGAAGACCGACAGCAGTTCCGGATAGGTGTAGCCGGAGAAGCCCTGGGTTTCCACGGTGGTGATGACGGTCGGGATATTGAAGACCTTGGCCGACTTGGCCAGGGCGACGACGTTGTTCTTCAGTGCCTGGCGGTCCATCGACTGCACGCCGAAGGCCATCTGCGGCTGGTGGTCGATGATGATGAGCTGGCAGTTGGCCGGGGTCAGGACGTCGAGTTTGGTGTTGGTGGTCATGATGGTTCCGTAGGTGGAGT
>NZ_BADI01001105.1:0-882 GCF_000333555.1 Herbaspirillum sp. B65
GGGGTGGGCCACGGGTCGTGGGCCGCCGCGCTTATTCGCCGGCCGATCTGGAAGCGTTGAACTGCAACCTGGTGGGTGGCGATCCGTATTCGGGTGTATGTTCGCCCGACCAGTTCTTCTGGCTGCGTCCGTTTGCCGGCAGCCACGGGGCGCGCGGACAGCAGACGACCGTCGCCAATGTCTTCCACATCGGTGCCAGCACCCATCCCGGACCGGGACTGGGCGCGGGTTCCGGTTACATGGTGGCGCAGCGGCTGGCCCCGCGCTGACGCGGTCTTTCTCTACGCTCTGGTCTGGTCTGGAGGGTTTGTGCGCCGGGTGATCCCGGCGCATTTTTTTCGTCAATCGCCAGGGGTCAGCGCGCCCGCAAGGTCTTGCTGGGCGACTCGCCGTAGCGTTGCTTGTATTCGTTGCTGAAGCGGCCCATGTGGGCGAAGCCCCAGCGCAGCGCCACACCGGCCACGTGGTTGCTGTCGCCGCTCATGAGCTCGGCGCGGGCGCGTTCCATGCGCAGGTCGCGCAGGTATTGCATCGGGCTCACGCCGAGGAAATCCTTGAAGCCAGCATAGAGGCTGCGCACGCTCACGCCGGCGGCCTGGGCCAGTTGCTCGGCCGTGACCGGCTCGTGTGCATGAGCTTCCAGGAAATCCTGGGCGCGCCGCACATGGCGCGGCAGGATGGTACTGCGGCGTGCCGGGGCGTCCTCGCAATGGTTGTGACGATGCGAAGTGACCAGGATGGACGCCGCCAGCTGTTCGATCTGCGACACCACGATCTTGTGCATGGCCAGGTCGGGATGCTGCAGGGTGCAGTCGATCAGGTAGGACAGCATGCATTGCCACGGCGCACAGTCGCGCCAGCGAAAGCCGAGCTCGAAACGCA
>NZ_BADI01001104.1:0-2038 GCF_000333555.1 Herbaspirillum sp. B65
GGATGCCGACTACACTTTCGTCATCAAGAAGGGCGCGCGTCGCCATGCATGCGGTGGTAGACGTGAAGTGCAAGACCATCTCGATCAATAAGGCATCGGCTTATGAAGTGCGGGCACGCGACATCGCCGGCAAGTACGGCTTCAAGTACGACGTCTATGGCACAATCGCCGATGCGATGCAGTCCGTGCAATCCGGCCGCGCCGATGCCAACCTGGCCGGCAGCACCGTGGCCGCCTGGGCCTCCAAGCAGAACCCGTCCGTGCAGACCACCTATACCGTCAAGACTGGCCTGGTGTGGGCACTGGCTTTCCGCCTGGATGACAAGGCTGGCCGCGACGCCGCCGGCATGGCGCTCAAATGCATGAAGCAAGACGGTACCCTGGGCAAGATCGCCCAGAAGTGGTTCGGCTATACCCCGGCGCCGGATGCCACCGTGGTCAAGGTCGGCGTGGGGCAGGGCGTGCCGGGCCTGGATGGCTACGACCCGACGCCCGTGACGCTCAAGTGCAAGTGAGAGCCCGCAGCACCGCGCCCGAATTGCCCGAGTCGCCTGAATGAAGCGAGACTGATGCCGCCATGAACCATGCCGCCCCCATCCTTGAAATCGTCGGCCTGCACAAGTCCTATGAGGGCAATACGGTCTTGCGCGGGATCGACCTGCGCGTGCGGCCGGGCCAACTGATCTGCGTGATCGGCCCGTCCGGTTCGGGCAAGAGCACCATGCTGCGTTGCTGCAACCGGCTCGAAGAACCCAGCGCCGGCCAGATCGTGGTGGATGGCGTGGACATCATGCACGCCCGCGCCGACCTCAATGCGATCCGCCAGAAGATCGGCATGGTGTTCCAGCAGTTCAACCTCTATCCGCACATGAGCGTGCTGGGCAACGTGATGCTGGCCTTGAAGAAGGTGCAGAAGCATTCCCATGCCGAAGCCGAGCGGCGCGCACGGCGAGCCCTGGAGCAGGTGGGGATGCTGGAGAAGGCGGCGGCCTTCCCCGGCCAGCTCTCCGGTGGCCAGCAGCAGCGCGTGGGCATCGCGCGCGGCATCGCACTGGAACCCAAGGTGATGCTGTTCGATGAACCGACCAGCGCACTCGATCCCGAACTGGTGGGCAGCGTGCTGCAGGTGATGCGCCAACTGCGCGAGGCCGGCATGACCATGCTGGTGGTCACGCACGAAATGGCCTTTGCCCGCGCAGCGGCCGATCGCGTGGTCTTCATGGACGGTGGCGTGATCGTCGAGGAAGGACCGCCCGAGCAGATCTTCGGAAATCCGCAGCAGGCCCGCACCAAGACCTTCCTGGCGCGCTTGGCAGAGCACGGCTGAACCATGCAGCAATTTCTCTTTACCTTCTTCAATGCCGAGATCGCTGCGCGGTATTGGCCCGATATCCTGCGCGGCATGGGCGTGACCGTACTGCTGAGCCTGGCCGTGATCGCCTCCGGCCTGCTGCTGGGCCTCCTGCTGGCAGTGTTGCGTGCGACCGGCAAGCGCGGCCTGGTGTGGCTGGTGGTGGCCTTTGCCGATGTGATGCGGGCCTTGCCGCCGCTCATCCTCATCATCGTGCTCTTCTTTGCGTTTCCTTATATCGACCTGGCCATGTCGTCCTTCACCGCGACCTGGCTGGCGCTGACCCTGGTGCTGGCCGCCTACGCCGAGGAAAGCATCTGGGCCGGCATCGCTTCCTTGCCGCGCGGCCAGAGCGAAGCGGCACGCTCGACCGGACTGTCCTGGGGCCAGACCATGGCCGCCGTGATCCTGCCGCAGGCCCTGCGCATGGCCGTGCCGCCGCTGACCAACCGCGTCATCTCGATCACCAAGAACACCGCGCTGGGCTCGGTGGTGGCCTTGTCCGAGATTCTCAACACGGCCCAGGCCGCCAGCAGCAATGCCGGCAACCCCACGCCGTTGATGCTGGGGGCGGCGGCCTACCTGCTGATCTTCATTCCGGTGGTCTTGTTGGCGCGCTGGCTGGAAACCCGCTGGCGCTGGAAACGATAGGAGAGGGCCATCATGGATGCCTTGCTGCAGAACTTC
>NZ_BADI01001103.1:0-5150 GCF_000333555.1 Herbaspirillum sp. B65
CAGAACTGTTCCTGAAGTGGAACACGTGTATCAGGCCGTGCAGCGCGTCAACGAACTGGCCACCGACCTGTCGGAAAACCGCAGCGGCATCCTCAACATCGTCTCCAGCCCGAGCATCGGGCAGATGCTGATCCCGCAAGCCATCGCGCTGTTCCGCAATCGCCATCCGGAGGTCAAGCTGACCTTCCACTGCCTCAACTATGGCTACCTGAAGGATCGCCTGCTGGCGCGCCAGGCCGACCTGGGCATCATCATCCTGCCGATGGAGCATCCCAGCCTGCAGGTCACGCCCCTGTGCAGCAATCGCCTGGTCTGCGTGCTGCCCTACAACCACGAACTGACCCGGCGCGGCACGTTGAGCTTGGCCGATCTGCGGCCCTTCCCGCTGATCTCCTACAACCGCGATTCGCCCTTCGGCGGTATCGTCGGGCGCTTCTATCAGTCCGAAGAGGAAGCCTTGCGGCCCATCATGGAAGTGGGCTCGCCGCAGAACGCTTGTTCCCTGGTGCAGATGGGGGCGGGCGTGGCGCTGGTGGATGAATTCTCGGTGCGCAGCTGGGCCGGCACCAACCAGATGGTGGTGCGGCCGGTGGCGCGGGCGCCCATCCTGCGGGCCAACCTGGTGCACGTGCGCACCGAGCCGCTGTCGCAACTGACCCAAGCCTTCATTGCCGAACTGCAGCAACTGGTGCGCGCGCAGGGATATGGCTTGCCGGATGAAGAAATGAACATATCGGCTGGAACCGGCGATTAACACGACGTTAAGGCGTGCACACAAAAAGGCAAGCGACAAGCGTAGATGACTCCACGACAATCGTTTCCAACTTCTCCGCTCCGGCCCTTGGCTGGCCGCTGCTTCCACTCTCTCTTCATGGAACGTCGCGCATGTCTTCTTCTCTTGCTCCTGCTTCCGCGCTGGCCACGGCGCGCGGTGTCTATACCATCTGCCCCACGCCTTTCACTGCCGAGGGCGCACTGGACCTGGGCAGCATCGCCACCCTGGTCGAGTTCCAGATCGAAGCCGGGGTCTCGGGCCTGGCCATCCTCGGTTTCCTGGGAGAAGCCCACAAGCTCTCCAATGCCGAGCGCCGCGCGGTGACGTCTACCTTCGTCAAGTGTGCGGCAGGACGGGTGCCGGTCTGGGTCGGCGTGCGCGCCCTGGGCCTGGCCGGTGCCATCGAGCAAGCCACGGAAGCGGCCGAGGCGGGCGCGGCGGCGGTCTTCGCGGCACCCCTGGACATGGCTTCCGATGCGGTGCAGTTCGACTATTACAAGTCGCTGGCGGCAGCCCTCGCCATCCCCGTGGTGATCCATGACTTCCCCGATTCCTTCGGCACCGAGATCAAGGCCGAGGTGATCGCCCGCCTGGGGCGCGAAGGTGGCGTCAACTTCATCAAGATGGAAGAGCCACCGGTGGGCCAGAAGATCAGCCGCATCCGCGATCTGGCCGGGGAATCGATGCGCATCTTCGGTGGCCTGGGCGGCGTGTATTTCCTGGAAGAGTTGCAGCGCGGTGCGGTCGGCACCATGACCGGTTTTGCCTTCCCCGAGATCCTGGTGCGCATCTACGATCAGTTCGCCGCCGGTGACCTGGCCGGTGCGGCAGCGACCTTCGACCAATATTGCCCGCTGATCCGCTATGAATTCCAGCCCAAGATCGGCCTGTCGCTGCGCAAGTATGTCTATCGCAAGCGCGGTGTCATCAGCAGCGATGCCATCCGTTCGCCCGGTATGCGCATCGATGCCGAGACCGAGCGTGAACTGGAAGCCGTGATCGCCCGCGTGGGCTTGGACCTGGATCAGCGCGGCGCGCTGGTGATCCGCTGAGGAGCCGCCGATGGATCTGGGAATCAGCGGACGACGCGCCCTGGTGTGCGCATCGAGCAAGGGCCTGGGGCTGGCCTGTGCCATCTCGCTGGCACGCGAGGGCGTGGCCGTGACCATGACCGCACGCGGCGCGGAAGTCCTCGAAGCCGCGGCGCAGCAGGTGCGTGCTGCCACCGGCGCCACCGTCACGACGGTAGCGGGCGACATCACCACGCCCGCGGGCCGCGCCCTGGCGCTGGCCGCCTGTCCTGCGCCGGACATCCTGGTCACCAATGCCGGTGGTCCCAAGCCGGGCGATTTCCGCGAGTGGTCGCGCGAGGACTGGATCGCGGCCATCGATGCCAACATGCTCACCCCCATCGCACTGATCAAGGCCACCGTGGATGGCATGATGCAGCGCGGTTTCGGCCGCATCGTCAACATCACCTCCGGCGCGGTGAAGGCACCCATCGACATCCTCGGCTTGTCCAATGGCGCACGTTCCGGCTTGACCGGATTCGTCGCCGGACTGGCAAGAACGACCGTGGCCCACAACGTGACCATCAACAATCTGCTGCCCGGTCCTTTCGAGACCGAGCGGCTCCTGACCACGGCAGCGGCTAGCGCACGCGGCAGCGGCAAGTCGGCCGAAGAGGTGCTGGCTGCCCGCCGTGCCGCCAATCCGGCCCGCCGCTTCGGCCAGCCTGCTGAATTCGGCGATGCGTGCGCCTGGCTGTGCAGTGCTCAGGCAGGTTTTGTCACAGGACAAAACCTGCTGATGGACGGCGGCGCTTATCCCGGAACCTTCTGACGCTGAGACTCCCGCATGGACTTCGACCTCACCATCCGCAACGGCCGCATCTCTACCGACCGCGAGACCTTCTTCGCCGATATTGGCATCAAGGACGGCGTGATCGCGCGCATTGCGCCTGACCTGCCGCCGGGACGCGAGGATATCGACGCCGCCGGCCGCTGGGTCCTGCCCGGTGGCATCGACAGCCATTGCCACATCGAGCAGCTCTCCGGCATGGGCATGATGTGTGCCGATGATTTCTATTCGGGGACGGTCTCGGCCGCCTTCGGTGGCACCACCACCATCATTCCGTTTGCGGCCCAGCATCGCGGCAAGCGCATCCCCGACGTGATCGCCGATTATGCGCAACGCGCCCGCGAGAAGGCGGTGATCGACTATGGCTTCCACCTGATCCTGGCCGATCCGGACGAGCAGGCCCTGCAGCACGATTTGCCGCAGGCCATCCGTGATGGCATCACCTCGCTGAAGGTCTACATGACCTACAACGCGCTCAAGCTGGACGATTACCAGTTGCTGGACGTGATGGCACTGGCCGGTCGCGAAGGGGCGCTGGTGATGATCCATGCCGAGAACCACGACATGATCCGCTGGCTGGCCTCGCGCCTGCTCGACCAGGGCCATACCGCCCCCAAGTTCCACGCAGTGGCCCACGATCCTCTGGCCGAGGCCGAAGCCAGTCATCGCGCCATTGCCCTGTCGCGCCTAATCGGCGTGCCTGTCCTGATCGTGCACGTGGCCGGGGCCGAGACCGTGCAGACCATTCGCAACGCCAGGCTGCTGGGTGCACAGATCTATGCCGAGAGTTGCCCGCAATACCTGTTCCTCACGGCCGAGGACATCGACCTGCCCGGCGTGGAAGGCGCCAAGTATTGCTGTAGTCCGCCGCCGCGCGACGCCAATGCGCAGGAGGCGGTCTGGGCCGGGCTCAAGGATGGCACGCTGGGCATGTATTCCTCGGACCATGCGCCTTATCGTTTTGATGAAAGCGGCAAGCTGCCGCGCGGCGAGGACACCACCTTCAAGGAAATGGCCAATGGCGTGCCGGGGATCGAGCTGCGCCTGCCGCTGCTGTTTTCCGAGGGCGTACAGAAGGGACGCATCGATATTCATGAATTCGTGCGCCTGACCGCTACCAATCACGCCCACATGTATGGGCTCTCGCACTGCAAGGGCAATATCGCCGAGGGACTCGACGCCGACCTGGTGATCTGGAACCCGGAGCGCGAGACCACCGTCACTGCCGCTCTCCTGCACGACAACGTTGGATATACGCCCTACGAAGGACGCAGATCAAGGGCTGCCCGGAAGTGGTCATCAGCCGTGGCCGCGTGGTGATCAGCGAGGGTGAGCTGAAAGTGGCACGCGGCTCGGGCCGCTACATCGCGCGCCAGTGTCCGGCGCCAGCCAGCATTGCGCAACGGCCGACACGCAGCCATCTGCCGGGCCTGCTCGGCCTCAAGGGAAAGGCATGGGAATCGCAATGAGCAACCAGCACAATCGCTTCGGCCTGGCCGTGGCCCAGATGGGGCCGGTGCAACTGGCCGAGGACCGGAGCACGGTGGTGCGCCGCCTGCTGGAGATGATGCGCGAGGCCGCCGCCCGCGGCGCGAAGATGGTGGTGTTTCCCGAACTGGCGCTGACCACCTTCTTTCCGCGTTACTGGATGGAAGACCAGGCCGAGATCGATGCCCGTTTCTTCGAGTCCGAGATGCCCGGCCCGCAGACCCGGCCGCTGTTCGATCTGGCCGCGCAGTTGGGAATCGGCTTCTATCTGGGCTATGGCGAACTTACACCCGATGGCCATCACTACAACACGTCCATCCTGGTGGACGACCAGGCCAGGATCGTGGCGCGCTATCGCAAGATCCACCTGCCCGGACACAGCGACCACAAGCCCGATGCGCCTTTCCAGCATCTGGAAAAGAAGTACTTCGAAGTCGGCAACGATGGCTTCGGTGTCACCGACATGCTGGGCACCCGCATCGGCCAGTGCCTGTGCAATGACCGTCGCTGGCCGGAGACCTATCGCGTCATGAGCCTGCAGAGCGCGCGCATCGTCACGCTGGGCTACAACACGCCATCCTGGAACATCCACTGGAACGAGCCGCCGCACCTGCGCATGTTCCATCACCTGCTGTCGCTGCAGGCCAATGCCTACCAGAATGGATTGTGGGTGGCCGCCGCTGCCAAGTGTGGTTTCGAGGATGGCTTCCACATGATCGGCGGTTCGGCCATCGTCGCGCCTTCCGGCGAGATCGTAGCGCAGGCGCAGGGTGAGGAGGATGAGGTGATCTTCGCTAGTTGCGATCTGCAACTGGGGGAAACATTTCTGCAGCATGTCTTCAACTTTGCCAAGCATCGCCGTCCGGAACATTACCGCCTCATCGTCGAGCGCACCGGGGCTGGCGAGCCGCTGCCACCGTCCGAGCTGTCTACCTGAATCACTGTCCACCTTCCACCCAATCGAGGAGTGTTGCGATGTTTCCGTTCCTGGCCCTACCTTCCAAGTCTTCTCTGAAGTTTTCCCTGC
>NZ_BADI01001102.1:0-645 GCF_000333555.1 Herbaspirillum sp. B65
GCAAACTGCACCCGGTTGGGCAGGCCAGTCAACTGGTCCTGGTACGCCAGGCGACTGATCTTCAGTTCGCGGTTGGCGATCTCCGAACGCATGGTCTCGAAGGCCGCGCCGAGCCGGCCGATTTCATCCTGGCGCCGCAGGTTTTCTCCAGTCGACATTCGAAAACAATGCAGGAAGCATTTTCACGAGAAAAGCCTCCGCTGCCAGTTTTGCCCTGAATACCGACCACGTTTTTATGCCTGCCCCAGTCCTGATCATTCAAACCGGCGACGCCAATCCTGCCCTCAAGACTAACTACGGTGGTTATGCCGACCAGATCGGCTGCGCTGCCGGCCTATGCCAGAGTGAAATCGAAGTGGTGACCGTATATGAAGGCCAGCGCCCGGCCTGCCCACGCAGCTATCGCGCGGTCTTCATCACCGGTTCTCCGGCCATGGTGACCGACAAGGAAGACTGGAGCGAGCGCACCGCCGAGTGGATCCGCGACGCCGCCGAGCTGGACACGCCCATGTTCGGCATCTGCTACGGTCACCAGTTGCTGACCCACGCCTTCGGCGGTGAAGTCGGCTACAACCCGGCCGGCCGCGCCGCCGGCACCATGCACGTGAAGACGCTGGAATGCTGCCGCCAGGATGAATTGCTGGG
>NZ_BADI01001101.1:0-3409 GCF_000333555.1 Herbaspirillum sp. B65
CGAATCCCGCACATGGCGACTTCAGCGCACCGTGGTGGGCGAACGTTCGGTCATCATGACACGCGACGCCGAGGGTGAGATCCACGTGGTGGAAAACGTCTGCGCCCATCGCGGGATGCAGTTTTGCCGGGAGCGCCACGGCAATCGCAAGGAACTGGTCTGCCCCTATCACCAGTGGAATTATCGTCTCAACGGCGATCTGCAGGGCGTGCCCTTCCGCCGTGGCGTCAAGCAGGATGGCAAGGTCAATGGCGGGATGCCGGCCGACTTCAAGGTCGAGGAGCATGGCTTGACCAAGCTCAAGGTGGCGCGCCGCGGTGGGGTGGTGTTCGCCTCCTTCGATCAGGAAGTGGAACCGCTGGAGCAATTCCTCGGACCGCAGATGCTGGAATACTTCGATCGTCTCTTCAATGGCCGCCAGCTCAAGATATTGGGGTATAACCGCCAGCGCATCCCCGGCAACTGGAAGCTGATGCAGGAGAACATCAAGGATCCCTATCATCCCGGCCTGTTGCACACCTGGTTCGTCACCTATGGCCTCTGGCGTGCCGACAACAAGTCGCAACTGCGCATGGATGAACATTTTCGCCATGCCGCCATGATCTCTACGCGTGGCACCGGCGGCGTCAAGAGCGAGGTCACCGCCGGCGTGTCCAGTTTCAAGGAAGGGATGCAGGTCCATGACAAGCGATTGCTCGATATCGTCCAGGAAGACTGGTGGAAGGGCCCCACGGCGGTGATGATGACGGTGTTCCCCAGCGTGATCTTCCAGCAGCAGGTCAATAGTGTCTCCACCCGTCACATCCAGCCCAATGGCACCGGCTCCTTCGATTTCGTCTGGACCCATTTCGGTTTCGCGGACGACAGCCCGGAGATGACCGAGCGCCGCCTGATCCAGGCCAACCTGTTCGGCCCGGCTGGATTCGTGTCGGCCGACGATGGCGAGGTGATCGAGTTTTCGCAAGCGGGCTTCGAGCAGAAGCCGGTGCATCGCACCCTGGCCGAACTGGATGGCCGCGACTGCCACGACACCGAGCACATGGTCACCGAGACGCTCATTCGCGGCATGTATGCCTACTGGCGCAAGATCATGGAGATTTGAATGGATGCCACCCTGTACCTCGAACTGTGCCAGCTCTATGCTCGCTACGCCGAAGTGGTCAGCAGCGGTCGCTGGGAAGAATGGCCGGACTTCTTCACCGACACCTGTACCTACAAGGTGCAGCCGCGCGAAAACCACGAGCGAGGTTTCCCGCTGGCGACCATGTCCTTCCTCAGCAAGGGGATGTTGCACGACCGTGTCTATGGCATCCGCGAGACCCTGTTCCACGATCCCTACTACCAGCGCAACGTGACCGGCCTGCCGTTGCTGCGTGCGCGCAGCAACGACATGCTGGAGGTGGAAGCCAACTACGCCATCTTCCGCACCAAGCTGAGCCAGGAAAGCAGCGTCTTCAACACCGGCCGCTACCTGGACCAGGTGGTGCAGACCCCGGATGGTCTGCGCTTCAACAGCAAGCTGTGCATCTACGATACCGAGATGATTCCCAACTCCATGATCTATCCGATATGAGGAACCATGATGACTGAACAGATCAGCGAACAATGGGTCGAGGCAGCCAGCGTCGACGCCATCCCCGAGGATGAAGTGATCGGTGTTGCCGCAGGCGGGAAGGAGTTGGCGCTCTACCGCGTCGATGGCCAGTTCTACGCCACCGACAACATCTGCACCCATGGCCACGCGCGATTGTGCGATGGCTTCCTCGAGGGGCATGAGATCGAATGCCCGCTGCACCAGGGCAAGTTCGACATCCGTGATGGCCGCGCCATGTGTGCGCCGCTGACGGTGGATGTGCGTACCTATCCGATCCGTATCGAAGAGGGCAAGGTGTTTGTCGCCCTTTGATTCGGGCTGACCAGGTTTTCCGCAGCAAACCGTAGAAGAAAACCCGCAATCTGAAAGACCAGAAAAACAGCAACACCAGAAAAGCCAGGCAGCGCCAAACAAAAAAAGAGGACGTGCATCTGCTGCCAGCAGGTGCCGTCCATGCGCACCATGCAGACAACAGAGGAGACAACATGGCATTGAGCAAGCATATCGCGGCCGCACTGACGGCCTGTACCGCGTTGACCATAGGGCAGGCAGGGGCTGCCGAGCCGTTGAAGATCGGTTTTTCGGCGCCACTCACGGGCAGCCAGGCAGTGGTCGGGCAGGACCAGCTCGATGGTTTCAACCTGGCGCTGGAACAGGCCAAGGGGCAACTGGGTGGGCGTCCGGTGACCTTGTTCAAGGAAGACGATCAGCTCAAGCCCGAGATCGGTTCGCAGATCGTGCGCAAGTTCGTCGAAAAGGACAAGGTCGATGCCATCGTCGGCATGGGCTTTTCCAACGTCTTCATGGCAGGGTTGAAGACCGTGGTCGATTCCGGTGTGGTGGCCATCGGCACCAATGCCGGACCGTCGCCGGTGGCCGGCGCAGGTTGTGCGCCCAATGTCTTTTCGGTGGCCTGGCAGAACGATGGCAGTGCCGAAGCCGTGGGCCAATACGTCAAATCCAAGGGCTACCAGCGAGTGGTGCTGATGGCGCCCAACTACCAGGCCGGTAAAGACATGATGACCGGCTTCAAGCGCTTCTACCAGGGGCAGCCGGCCGATGAACTCTATACCCAGGTCGGCCAGACCGATTACTCGGCCGAGATCGCCCAGGTGCAGGCCGCCAAGGCCGATGCGGTGTTTGTCTTCTACCCCGGCGGCATGGGCGTCAATTTCGTCAAGCAGTTCAGCCAAGCTGGCCTGCTGGGCAAGCTGCCGATGTTCTCGGTCTTCACCGTCGATGGCACTACCATGCCCGCGCTGCGTGATGCCGCGGTGGGCAGCGTCTATGGCGCGATGTGGGATGCCGCTCTGCAGAGTCCGGAAAATCGCCAGTTCGTCGAGGCCTTCCAGGCCAAGTACAAGCGCGTGCCCAGCGAATACGCCGCCACCGGCTATGACGCCGCGCGCCTGCTGGATGTGGCGGTCAGGAAAGTGAATGGCCATACTGCCGATCGCAAGGCCTTTGCCGCTGCCGTCAAGACGGCCGGGGCCGAGTTCCGTTCGGTGCGAGGACCGTTCAGCTTCAACCGCAACAATATGCCGGTGCAGAACTACTACATGTTCCAGGTGCTCAAGCAGGGCGGCCAGGTGCTGGTCAAGGAGCAAGGTGTGGCGCTGGACAAGCACGCCGACGCCTACGTCAGCCTGTGCAAGAGGATGTAAGCCATGGACCTCTTCACGCAAATTGCCACGCAGTTGCTCAATGGCGTGCAATACGGGGTGCTGCTGTTCCTGCTGGCGGCGGGCCTGACCCTGGTGTTTGGCATCATGAGTTTCGTCAACCTGGCGCACGGTTCGCTGTACATGCTGGGGC
>NZ_BADI01001100.1:0-275 GCF_000333555.1 Herbaspirillum sp. B65
TGATGAAGCCTGGGCCGATCATGCCGGCAGCGCCGAGGTCCAAGCCTTCCTGCTGGCCTTGCCGGCGGTGATGAGCGGCGGCGAGGCGGCGCCTTGGGCGGTACCGGCAGCAGTTGGGCCAGCGACCCCTGAGGTCAACGCCGAGGTCACGCCGGCGCCTACCTCCAGCCCGGCGAGTCCCTTGTCTGGCGAAGCCGTGGCCCTGGCTGCGGCCTCCCGTGCCGTGCGCGTGAGTGCCGACAGTCTGGACCGGTTGCTGGGCCTGAGCGGCGAAG
>NZ_BADI01001099.1:0-31041 GCF_000333555.1 Herbaspirillum sp. B65
GGCGAGCGCACCTGACATCTCTCGGGCCTGTTGATCGGCCACGAGATCGCCGCCCTGAAGAACCTGACGCCGGCGAGCGCGCCGGCCATCGTACTCATCGGCGACCCCGGCCTGTGCCGCCGCTACCAGCTGGCGCTGGACCTGTTCGGCCTGGGCCCGGTCAGCCAGGCCAGCGAGGCCACCGAAGTCGGTCTCTGGGTGCTGGCGCGCTATGCCGGCCTGGTCGACTAAAGTGCAGCACATCGAACGCATGACGGAAGAAAACATGACAACCCATACCCAACGATTCCACGACGCCCTGCGCACTACCGGCATGATCGCCATCCTGCGCGGCGTGCGCAACGACGAAGCCCAAGCCATCGGCGCCGCCTTGTATGAAAGCGGCTTTCGCATCATCGAAGTGCCGCTCAATTCTCCCGAACCGCTGGCCAGCATCAGCATCTTGCGCAAGAGCCTGCCGGCCGACTGCATCGTCGGCGCCGGCACGGTCTTGAAGCCGGCCCTGGTGCAAGAGGTCAAGGATGCCGGTGGCGAACTGATCGTCATGCCCCATAGCGATGGTGCCGTGATCCGTGCCGCACGCGACGCCGGCCTCTACAGCGCGCCGGGCGTGGCCACCGTGACCGAAGCCTTTGCGGCACTGGACAACGGTGCCGACGTACTGAAGATGTTCCCGGCTGAACAGCTCGGCCCGCAGGTGGTCAAGGCCTGGCGTGCTGTCATCGCCCGCGACATCGCGCTCTTGCCGGTGGGTGGCATCACCCCGGAGGGCATGGCGGCATTCCGTGCGGCCGGCGCATCCGGTTTCGGCCTGGGTTCGGCCCTTTATACGCCGGGCCTGTCTGCCGATGCCGTACGCCAGCGTGCGCAAGCCTTCGTGGCCGCGTGGAAGGCGCTGGGCTGATTTTTCGCCACCGAGATTCATCGTTTCAACAGATCAAATCACGATCATCCATCTGCACAACAGATCAAACGCGATTAACCGCATAAACGTATCAACGCATAACCGGACAGAACAATGAAAATCACCAAGATCTCTACCTTCATCGTGCCCCCGCGCTGGTGCTTCCTCAAGATCGAGACCGACGAAGGCATCGTCGGCTGGGGCGAGCCCATTGTCGAAGGTCGTGCCCATAGCGTGGCGGCCGCCGTGGACGAACTGGCCGACTACCTGATCGGCAAGGACCCGCGCAACATCGAGGACCACTGGACCGTGCTCTATCGCGGCGGCTTCTACCGTGGCGGTGCCATCCACATGAGCGCTCTGGCCGGCATCGACCAGGCGCTGTGGGATATCAAGGGCAAGGCGCTGGATGTGCCGGTACACCAGTTGCTCGGTGGCGCGGTGCGCGATTCCATCCGTGTCTATTCCTGGATCGGCGGCGACCGCCCGGCCGATACCGCTGCGGCTGCCAAGAACGCGGTGGCGCGTGGTTTCACCGCCGTGAAGATGAACGGCACCGAAGAACTGCAATTCATCGACAGCCACGACAAGATCGAACTGACCCTGGCCAACGTGCAAGCCGTGCGCGAAGCCGTCGGCCCCAACGTGGGCATCGGTGTGGACTTCCATGGCCGCGTGCACAAGCCCATGGCCAAGGTGCTGATCAAGGAGCTGGAGCCGTACAAGCTGATGTTCATCGAAGAGCCCGTGCTGTCGGAAAACTCGGAAGCCCTGAAGGAAATCGCCCACCTGACCTCGACCCCGATCGCCCTGGGCGAGCGCCTGTATTCGCGCTGGGACTTCAAGCGCATTCTGTCGGAAGGTTACGTGGACATCATCCAGCCCGACGTCTCGCACGCTGGCGGCATCACCGAAACCCGCAAGATCGCCATGATGGCCGAAGCCTACGACGTGGCGCTGGCGCTGCACTGCCCGCTGGGCCCGATCGCCCTGGCCTCCTGCCTGCAGGTGGACGCCGGCAGCTACAACGCCTTCATCCAGGAACAAAGCCTGGGCATCCACTACAACGAAAGCAATGACCTGCTGGACTACATTCGCGACAAGAACGTGTTCGCCTATGAAGACGGCTACGTCAAGATCCCGCAAGGCCCGGGCCTGGGCATCGAGATCAATGAAGAATATGTGCGTCAGCGCGCCGAAGTCGGCCACCGCTGGCGCAACCCGATCTGGCGCCACAAGGACGGCAGCTTTGCCGAGTGGTAATGAAGTAAGCCAACCCCGTCTCCTCGGTAGTCCCTCAGCCCGGTCCGGCGCAAGCTGGCCGGGCTTTTTTGCGGGCAAGTGAATTCCCCGAGGAGATTGCCAAGGCTGCAAATCAGTATTTCACTATAAGCGTATTTTCATTGAATGTTAAAACATGTCATTTTAGTGAAATAGTTGCCTTGAATAATTTCACTAAAGATGCTATTTTCAACAAATGCCGAAACAGCGCCATTCACTGAAATTGTTTGAGAACCAGGCAGCGCAAGCCCTCCGTTTGCTGTTGCAGCAAGTGCCTGCGCTCAAGTTACTGGACATTGAGCATAAAACCTCCGCAGCTGATTCGGGCATCGATTTCACGGCCCGACTCAAGGTATCTGGCAGACGCCATGCACTGGTCTGCGAAGCAAAGACCTCCGGGCAACCGCGTCATGTTCGCATCGCCTTGCTGGAACTGCGTCATTACATGGCCCATCACGCACAAGATGCCACGCCCGTCTTGATTGCCCCTTACCTTTCCCCTGACGCCCAGGCGCTGTGCCGTGAACATGAGGCCGGCTTTCTGGACCTGGAAGGCAATGCCCGTCTCGTCTTCGATGGCATCTTCATTGAACGGCAGGTGGCCAGCAAACCCGTTGCCGACCGCCGGGCGCTGCGCTCCTTGTTCAAACCGAAATCGGCGCAGGTGTTGCGCGTGATGCTGCGCGAGCCGCAGCGTCCATGGCGTGTCACGGAATTGGCACAAGCCGCGGCAGTCAGTCTGGGGCACGTCAGCAACGTGCGTAACGCCTTACTGGAGCGCGAATGGGCACAGGTGGCTGAGCAAGGCCTGTTCCTGTCCGAACCCGACGCGCTGCTGGACGAATGGAGCGAGACCTACGAGTCGCCGCCAGGCAGGCGCTTGGGCTTCTACAGCTCCCTGCATGGAAGCGCCTTCGAACAAGCTGCGCGACATGCCATGCGTAACGGGCAAGAGTTTCCCGTAGCCGCGTTTTCATCGTTCTCGGCGGCACACTGGCTAGCACCTTACGGAAGGACCGGGACTCAGTATTTCCATGCCATTGAGGATGGACTGGAACGATTGCGGTCAGCCCTGAAGCTCTCCGCGGCAGCTAAGGGCGAAAATGTCATCGTGACCGTGCTCGACGACCCCGATCTCTTGCGAGATGCACAAGAACCCGCGCCCGGCGCGATCTGTACGAGTACCATTCAAACCTATCTTGACCTGTACCAAGCAGGCGAGCGCGGACGGGAGGCCGCAGACCATCTGCGAAGGAAATTGCTGACATGGAAAACATGACGCATGGTGAGCCACAAACTGCCGCTCATTACGATGACCGCACCAGTACGGCGGTAAAGAAAGTCCTCGTGGAAATCGGCCAGATCCTCGGGAGCTTCAAAGGCAAATTTGCCATCGTCGGCGGTGCTGTTCCTTGGCTGCTACTAGGTAACGACGATATGCCGCACGTGGGCACGGTCGATGTCGATCTGAGCCTGGATGCCGAGGCGTTAGGCGACGGCCAATACGCCACCCTGGTGGAAGCCCTGCAAGAACACGGCTATCACCAGCGCCGGGAGCTGCGCCGATTCCAGCTTTTGCGGCAAGTGCCTACCGACGATGGAGGCGGACCGATTGACATCGTTGTCGATTTCCTCATGCCGCGCGACGCCGAGATCGTCAAGAACGTCCCCCCGCTCATCAGTGACTTCGCCGTCCAAAAAGCCGATGGGGCCGACCTGGCCCTGCGCTTCTATCAATGGGTGGCCATTAGCGGCCCGATGCCCGCCGGCGGCACCAACCGCGTCGAAATCGCGGTGTGCTCGATCCCGGCATTGCTGGCCATGAAAGGACATGCCATCGAAGGACGCTACAAACAGAAAGATGCCTACGACATCTACTATTGCATCCGGAACTATCCCGGCGGCCCCGATGCCCTTGCCCAACAATGTCGCGCCCTGCTCCACCACTCCAGTGCGGCCGTGGGTTACGACTTCATTGCGAGCAAATTCGACAGCGTGGACGGTTTCGGCCCAACCTGCGTGCGCCGCTTCGTCGAACAGACAAACGTGCTTGGAGAACGCAGTTCCGATCAATGGCAACAGGATGCATTCGGACAGGTCGACGCTTGGCTAAAGGCACTAGGCTTAAGAGAATAGCGCTGATCCATCGCCAGAATCGGTCAAGCTGATCTGCATATTCCATCTGCATATTCCATTTAACGAATGAATCAAAAACTGGCACAGTGACGGTCTTTGATTTTTTCGGCAGATTCCCCATGCAATCAGGCAGCTCATCCGTACCCGCTTCCGAACCACACCGCATCCGCAACGCCACCCGCGCCACCATGGCGCAGTTCTTCGTCAACGGTGCCACCTTCGCTACCTGGGGCGTGCTCATTCCCTCGGTGAAGGAACGCTTCGACCTGTCGGACGCGGTGCTGTCGCTGGCCATGCTGGCCGTGGCCGGCGGCGCCTTGCTGACCATGGGCCAGTCCGGCAAATGGATCGCCCGCGTGGGCAGCGCGCGCGCCCTGCGCCAAGTCGGCATCCTCTATGCCGCTACCCTGCTGCTGATCCCGCTGGCACCGCAGTTCTGGATGCTGGTGGCGCTGTTGCTGGTGTTCGGCAGCGCCATGGCGGCCTTCGACGTGGCCATGTCGGTCCAGGCGGCGCTGGTGGAGGGGCGCCGCACGCGGCCCATCATGTCCACCCTGCACGCCATGTTCAGCATCGGCGGCATTGCCGGCTCGGCCCTGGGCGCCGTGCCCGGCCTGTCGCCGCTGGCGCACGCGGCGTTGGTGGCGGCGATGACGCTGGCCGTGGCGCTGTCCATCGGTCCCTTCGCACTGCCCGACGATGCGCACGATGACACGTCGGCCACGCCCGAGGGCGATCAATCCGCCCGCCGCATGGTGCTGGTGCTGGGCGTGATCGCCTTCCTGGCGCTCATGTGCGAGGGCGGCATGTATGACTGGGCGGCAGTGTACATGCGTGACATCGCCCAGTCCCCTGTGGCCTGGGTCAGCTACAGCTACGCCGCGTTTTCCACCGGCATGGCGCTCGGGCGCCTGACCGGCGACCGCATCCGCGAGCGCATCGGCGGTCTGCGCACGCTGGCCTGGAGCGGTGTGGCCGGCGCCGCAGGCATCGCGCTGGCCGCGGCCTGGCCGTCACCGCTGGCGACCATGGCCGGCCTGCTGCTGGCCGGGCTGGGCATCGCCAACCTGATGCCGATCTTCTTCCTGGCGGCGGCCCGCGTGCCGGGCATGTCCGCCGCGCAAAGCATTGCTGCCGTGGCGCGCTTCGCCTATGTCGGTATGCTGCTGGGGCCGGTATGCATCGGCGGCGTGGCCGAGCATCTGGGCCTGCGGGTGAGCTTTATGGGCGTGTCGCTGGTGATGATGATGGTGGCCTTGTTCGGGCCGCGCGCGGTACGACGCTTCATCTGAGCGCAACCGGGCCAACGGAAATCGGCTACAGTGGCGCACCATTGCTGAAGAAATCGTCACTTCGCCTCTAACCACCTATGCAAGCGCTCTCCCGCAACGCTCCCCTGCTGATCCTGGCCACCACCGGCACGACCGGCGACATGCTGCCCTTCCTCACGCTGGGACTGGGACTGCAGGCACGCGGGCATCGGGTGCTGATGGTGGTGCCGCGTTTTCATGCGGCCCTGTTCGAGTCTGCTGGCCTGTCCTGTCACGGTCTGGGCAGCGTGGAAAGAATTCCAGGCCGTGCTCGACAATCCAGACCTGTGGGACGAGCGCAAGGGCTGGCAGGTCATGTGCCAGGCGGCCAAGCCGCATATCGAATGCCTGCATCAGTTGATCGCGCAACTGCCTGCCCATGAGGATTGCGTGGTCTTGAGCCACCCCTTGCTGGTCCCGGCTGCCGACCTGGCGCGCGCCGTGCGGCCGGGACTGCGCATCGTCGCCACGTATCTGGCGCCCTCCAATCTCTGCAGCAGCCATGACCTGCTGGCCATGGGATCGCTGCGTATCCCGCCGTGGCTGCCTCTGCCTTGGCGCAAGAGCTTGTGGTCGCTGGCGCATCGCTGGCAGATCGATCCACCCAGCCTGCCCGCGCTCAATGCCACACGGACCCGACTTGGATTGCCGCCAGTGGCGCACTTCTTTGCGCATGTCTTGCAGGCGCCCGATGCTTCGCTGGGCCTGTTTCCGGCGTGGTTCGGCGCAGTCCAGTCGGACTGGCCGCAGCCTTTCCTGTGTGGACAATTTCCACCTCCTTCAGCGTCCTCGACATCGGAATGGACAGCCGAGCTGCGGCAGTTTCTCGATAACGGGCCTGAGCCCATCGTCTTTACGCCGGGCTCAGGCCATCAACATGCGGCGCGGTTCTTTGACACCGCCATACAAGCCGCGCAGGAATTGGGACGACGTGCGCTGCTGGTGACCCGGCATCGCGCACAACTACCGGCGGTCTTGCCGCAGGGCGTGCTGTGGCAGCAATACGTGAGCTTCGACGCCTTGCTGCCGGAGGTGGCCGCCATCGTCCATCATGGTGGCATCGGTACTACCGCAGCGGCCTTGCGCGCGGGCGTGCCACAACTGGTGGTGCCGTTTGCCTACGATCAGTTCGACAATGGCTATCGGGTGCAGCGCCTGGGTGTGGGCGAAATTTCACCAGCCAAGAGTCTCACGACAGCGAAGATGATAAAGGCGCTCATCGGCCTGCTGGAAAAAGAACAGGTCCGAGTGCGCTGTGCCACCCTGGCGCAAACCATGTCGGTTGAAGAAAGCCAGCTCCCGACCATCGTTGACTGCGCAGAACAGGCGCTGCTCAACACGCGCAAGTGAATGACGCAAGCGCAGCCACACACGGCGCCGATACTGGGCGGCGCTCTACAGGACGTGCCACTTAATCTTGCATCCCGACACCGTCCTGGCCCACTGGCTTCTCCAGCGCCAGCAATAGCGTAGACAGATGGGCATCCAGGCCCGCTACGGCATCGGCCGACAACGCCGACAGCAGCTGGCGCTCATTCTCGACATGCGCCTGCACGGCGCGATTGATCAGCGCCAGCCCTTTGCGCGTGAGTTGCACCAGCATACTGCGCGCGTCTTCTTCATTGGCGACGCGTTCGATCCAGCCCTGGGCTTCCAGGCGCTTGAGCCGGTGGGTCATGGTGCCGGAGGTGACCATGAGGGTCGAGAACAGTTCGGTCGGCGTCAGACGATACGGACTGCCCGAGCGCCGCAACGCCGCCAGCATGTCGAACTCCCAGAGCGTCAGGCCGAATTGGGTGAATCCCGCCTCCAGAGCCTGCTCCAGCAACACCGCACAACGCTTGAGACGACCGATCGGCCCCATCGGACTGGCATCCAGGTCAGGACGTTCACGTCGCCATTGTTCCAGGATCACATCCACCGCGTCGCGCGGCCGTTGTGCGCTTGTCTTCTTCATTTGTCTTGACTTCAAGATAGTTGACTCATTAGACTCATATTATCTTGAAATGAAGATAAAGTCATGCCTACCACCCATCCATTGCGCCACTGGAGCGATGTCGTACTGACCGCGCTGGCCCCTGCCATCTGGGGCTCGACCTATATCGTGACGTCACAATTGCTGCCGCCAGACCGCCCCTTCACGGCGGCCTTGCTACGCTCCTTGCCGGCGGGCTTGCTTTTGCTGCTCATCACGCGTGAGCTGCCGGCACGACGCCACTGGTGGCGCCTGTTGGTACTGGGAGCATTGAATATCGGTATTTTCCAGGCCTTGCTGTTCGTGGCGGCCTATCGCCTGCCGGGAGGCTTGGCAGCGGTACTGGGCGCCATCCAGCCATTGCTGGTCATGATCCTGGCCTGGGTGGTGGACGGTCGCGCGCCGGCGCAGATCACACTCTGGTCTGCTGTGGCGGGAGTAGCGGGAATGGCCATCCTGCTGCTATCGCCGCAGACGCACTTCGAGCCGGTCGGAATAGCCGCCGCCTTGGCAGGTGCAGCCTGCATGGCCAGCGGCGTGTGGCTGACGCGCCGCTGGCAATTGAAGCTGCCGGTGCTGGCGCTCACCGGCTGGCAATTGCTGATCGGTGGCCTGATGCTGGCACCGGTCGCTTGGCTGGCCGACCCGCCGCTGCCAGCGCTGGGCATGACGCAATACGCGGCCTATGCCTACCTGAGCCTGGCCGGTGCCCTGCTGGCTTACGCCCTCTGGTTCCGCGGAATCACCCGCTTGCCCACGGTGGCCGTGGCTTCGCTGGGCTTGTTGAGTCCATTGACGGCGGTTTTGTTAGGGTGGGGGATCCTGTCCCAGTCGATCTCCGGCTCAGCCCTGGTTGGCCTGGTGATCGTACTAGGGAGTGTGTTTGCCGTACAATGGTCGGCCACTCGCGGAACTTGATTGCAGCATTATCTGATTGCGCACTTTCACCATCACATCAGTGTCTTGGACGATTCCGTCCCAGAAAGAACTCGTCCTCTTATGCATCGCCTTTTACATCTTATCGGTCCAGGTGGGGCTGGCAAGACAACCGTCGGCGCGATGCTGGCCGATAAACTAGGTTGGCAGTTCATCGATCTGGATGAGCGCTTCATGGCGCAACAAGGCGATATCTCCTTGTTCATACAGCATCATGGTTACCAACGTTATGCCAGATGCAACGTCGAACTGTATGCGACACTCAAGTCATCGCTTCTGCATTGCGCCGTATTCGTGCTGTCCTCTGGCTTCATGACCTACGACCAGAACCTGCTCCCTACCTATCCGGATCTTTTTCGCACAATCGAGCATGACCCTCTTACCGCTCTTCTATTGCCATCGTTTGAATTGGAAGAATGTGTAGAGATCGTCGTCAAGCGCCAGTTGTCCCGGCCTTGGCTGGCCGATAACGGGCCACAAGAAGAACGAAAGATACGTCAACGCTTCGCGACGCTGCGGGGGCTAGGATGCCGACAGTTCGAAAGCAAGCTACCTGTCCACGTGCTTGTGGAACAAATCTGGAAGGCTACGTGTTTAGCATCACCCATCAATAACCCAGTACCGGAATGATCGGGTTTTGCGCAGGACACGACAACCAATCAAAAAACGCCTGATGCGCCTCCCTGACAAGCATTCCTGTCCTGTTTTCTATCATCCATTGACAGTAGTAATCCTTGATCACCTGTACCTGCACCGCGTCATCCGGTATCCGTTTCCAGCCTATGAATGCAGGCAAGCCTTTCTTGCCATCCTCGCGAATCTGGACAAGCCGCGCCGCCATCTCATGACTAATCGGCATACTGCCTTGTCCATGAACAGCCTGCCCCAGTGATGAAACCAGCACATTCTTGACGGCGGGTTGCCCTTCCGTCAGGACGATTTTCACCCAAGGGGCGGATCGACCATAAGCCGGGCCATGGTGGTTGGACTCGGCGTATTCCGCGTAGCCATAATAGGTGACGCTGCGCACCTCCTGCGGTGGCCAGTGGGTAGGAAAGGGGGGCGTTATTTGCTGGTACCAATGCACGCTCACCTTGTTATTGGTGAACATGATGGTGCTCTCCTTGACGTAGGTGTCGAATTTCCTCCAATCCGGGGTCAGATACCAGCGAAGATCATCAAGGCCGATCTTCTCGATGGCCACGACACGTTCGCCGAGCAGAAATGAGCCTTCAAGCGGGGAGCTTGCCTGTACAGGCGAAGCCTGCATCAGGACAATCAATGCCGGCACGACAATGGCAACACTGCGGAGCAGAAATGAGTTCATCTTCATGAATCCGATGGAGGTTCTGTGGAGCGACCTGCGCCGCTCGATGGGTCGATGAAATGGATGAGAATGGATGAGTAAAGCACGGCTGAGAATTTTAACGACAAATTGCTAGCTGGCCTCATAGAAGAAAAAGTCTGCGCCAACCTAAAAAAATACGGAGAACCGAGTAGAAAGCGACAGGCAAGCGCCGCCCCGGATAAAATAGTCGGCCGAACGACCGCCGCGCCCTGCGCGGCACACCGAGATCAGACAAGCATGAGAAAAGTAAAGCTGCGCAGCGCCGCAGAAATCGCCCAGGCCCGCGTGGCCGGTCAACTGGCAGCCGAGGTGCTGCACATCGTGGCCGAGCACGTCAAGGCTGGCGTCACCACCGATGAACTGGACCGCATCTGCCACGACCATATCGTCAACGTCCAGAAGGCTACACCGGCCAACATCGGCTATCACGGTTTTCCCAAGACCATCTGCAGTTCCGTCAATGAAGTGATCTGCCACGGCATTCCCGGTCCCCAGGTGCTCAAGGACGGCGACATCATCAACATCGATGTGGCCGTCATCAAGGATGGCTGGTACGGCGATTGCAGCCGCATGTACCTGGTGGGCTCACCCAATGCCACCGCGCGCAAGCTGGTCAACACCACCTATGAAGCCATGTGCGCCGGGATTCGCGCCGTGCGCCCCGGCGCGACCCTGGGCGACGTGGGCCATGCGATCCAGACGGTGGCGCAGCGCGATGGATTTTCGGTAGTCCGCGAATATTGCGGGCATGGCATCGGCACCGTCTATCACGACGAACCGCAGGTGCTGCACTATGGCCAGCGCAATGCCGGCCTGCCGCTCAAGGAAGGGATGATCTTCACCATCGAACCGATGTTGAACGCTGGCAAGCGCCACACCCGCCAGCTCGACGATGGCTGGACCGTGCTCACCGCCGATGGCTCGCTGTCGGCGCAATGGGAACACATGGTGGTGGTGACCGCCAAGGGCTACGAGATCCTCACCCCCTGGCCGGAAAAATTCGGCGACTATCCGACCATTGCCACGCGCAGTTGAGCGCAGTTGATCACGACCGGTGCAGGCCTCAGCCTGCCACCACCTCGATAGGGAAGTCCGAGAACAGGTCCAGTTGGTCCTGCTCGGGTGTGCCCAGCACCTGGCAGAAGGCCATCATCGGCGGCTTCATCGTGCTGGCCGGGGCGGTGTTTGCGCTGCGTCGGGAAAAGTAGGCTGGTGTGGTGCAACAGGTGAAGCAATGTGCATCGCTTCTGCCTTTGCGCGATATTGATGCCCTATGACGTGAAGCTTTACGCCGAAAAACCAAGCCGGCTTCTACCAGCTACTGGGAAATCCCGAGAAAATCCGACCCAAAACAACAAGCAAGGAAAAAAACCAAATAAGGAAGCCGGGTTTTAAATTAAGCTGGCGCGAAATAATTTCTTTTCGAGCAATGAATCGCAAAGTCTTCCGGCGCGCTTCCTCCTGGAAAATCCTTCTCTGGGCCTGTACCACCATGGTCGGCGGCGTCATCCTGTCCCAGCTCACCCTGACCCTCTCGGAGATTCGTCATATCGATGCCTCTTCGATCCAGGCACTACAGCGCGCCGAAGATGCCGGTCATGCCACCATGAGCGCATTGCAGCGGGCCGAAGCCAGCCCCTTCGAAGCTTGTTCCGATGGCGACCTGGCCATGCTGCGCAACATCGCCTACGCCAACAACTACGTGGCCGATCTCGGGCGTATCGACCAGGGCCTGGTGCGCTGTACCGCGCTCTGGGGCAAGCTGGAAAAAGCCATCCGCCTGCCACTGCCGCACTACGAGGCCAAGGGTGGCTATAGCGTCTGGAGCCAGCAGCAAGTGCTGCAGACCCATTACCTGAGCAACCTGGTGGCCCTCAATCGCAGTCTGGCCCTGATTTCACCGTCCACCTTCGATCTCAATCGTTACTACCAGGATGTCGCGCTGCGCATCACCAATGGCAGCGGCACGCATACCTATGCCCAACGCGACGGCGTGCGCTACGATCCGGCTGGCACCATCGACCTGCTGCCCAGTATCGATATCGAAGAGTGCAGCCGCGACATGAACCTGTGTGCGCAGGCCTCGGCCCATCTGCACTGGTATGCGCTGGCCCATCCGTTGGCCTTCCTGGCGCTACTGGCCAGCAGCCTGCTCATCGGAGCGCTGGCCTGCCTGCTGTACCTGCGCCTGCGCCGCAATCAGGGAGTGCTGGAAAAACTCAAGGAAGGTATCGCCAATGATGAAATCGTGCTGTTGTACCAGCCCATCGTCTGCGTACGGGATCTGAGCCTGAAGGGTTACGAAGCACTGGCACGCTGGCGCCCGCTCGACCAGCCAGAGATCGGCCCCGACGTCTTCGTCCCGCTGGCGGCACAGAATCGCCTGAGCACTGCCCTGGCCAAGGTGGTGCTGGCACGCGCGCTGCGCGAGATGCGCGCGTTGCTGCAGGCCAATCCGGCATTGATCCTGGCGATCAATACCGAAGTGGCCGATATCGAAGATGCGGACTTCATCCAGTTCGCGCTGGAGATCACCGCCTCTACCCCAGCGCTACGCGCGCAACTGCATCTGGAGGTGACCGAACGCGCCGACATCCGTTCGACCACCTTCACCCGCAACATCGAGCAGTTGCGCCAGGGCGGCTTTGCCATCTGGATCGATGACTTCGGCACCGGCAGCGCCAACCTGTCGCATCTGTCGTATGCGCAGTTCGATGGCATCAAGATCGACCGGCTCTTCACCGCTGCACTGAGTACCGGCTCACCGCTGCGTTCGGTGGTTCCCAACCTGCTGCGCCTGGCCACCGAGCTGGACCTGCAGGTGGTCATCGAAGGCATCGAGACCGAAGAGCAATTGCAGCTCATTCGCGCCATTGCGCCCGGCATCCATGCCCAGGGATGGCTGTTCAGCAAGGCGATGGAATGGCGTGATGTGCTGCAGCAGCAACCTTATACCTTGGCGCAATTCGGGCTGGCGGCCTGATGCGCATAGGGCGCCAGCGCGCGTCGCACCAGTTGCTCGGCCGTGCCATCATCCTGCAATCCCAGGCGTCGCGCCGCACTGTCATCCAGCACGGGATATCGCCCGAACACCGCCTCCACCCGTTCCTGCGGCACATATTGCACCAGTGCCTGACCATCGATGCGATACATGGCCGACAGGGTCTGGACCAGTTGACCGATGGACAGCCGCAATACCGGCAGCGGCCAGACACGCTCGGCCTCACCTTCCCTATCCAGCGAAGTATCCATGGTGGCGGCATGTAACAGGTTCTCGGCGCAACGCCGGGCCGACATCCACCAGGCCGTGGCTTGCGGACCGACCGGCAGGCTCAAGGACTCACCGGCTGCCAGCGCGTGCAGCAAGTCGCTCATGAAGGCCGATACCAGACCGGAGGGTGCACGCGGGCGCGCAACGATGCCCGGCAGGCGCAGCGAGCGCCCATCGAGCAGGCCGCGACGGGTGTAGTCGGCCAGCAGGATTTCGCAGGCGCGCTTGTGGGCACCATAGATCAGTGCCGGCCGGGTCGGCGTGCTCGGCGTGACCGGGTCCGGCAAGGGCGAACCATAGACGGCGATGGTGCTGGCATACACCACCACGGGCGCTCGACGCGCGCCACCGCTGGCAGTTTGCGCGGCCAGCAGTTCGAACAGATCCAGGGTGGCATCCAGATTGACGCGACGGCTCAGTGCCGGATCGGCCTCGGCCGCACCACCGGGGACAGCCGCCAGATGGAAGCAGACATCGGCACCGAATTGCGCAATGCGGGCCTGTACCTGAGCATCCTGCAATGCACCTTCGATGCGCAGCACGCCCTCCATCGTGGCTGGCAACTGCTGATCCAGCGCCACCAATTGTGTGATGGGATGGCTGCCTAAGCGCCCCGCCTGCTGCAGCACTTGCAGCAACGTAGCGCCGATGAAACCGGCGGCTCCAGTGACCAGTACCTTCATACGTACTGCACCACGCGTTGCTGCAATACGCCGAAGGGACCGGCGCGGCCATCGTCGTAGCGGGCTTCCATGCGCACCTCATCGCCAAAATGCATGAAGCCGGTGCGGATCTCGCCCTGGTCGATCTGTTCGATCACGCGGCGCTCGGCGATGCAGGCCGAGCCGGCGTTGCGCGCCACATTGGAGACCGTGCCCGAGCCAATGATGCAGCCGGCGGTCAGGCGTCGGCTGTGGGCGGCGTGCGCCACCAACTGGCCGAACGAAAAATTCATTTCGCCACCATGCGGCTCGCCAAAGCGCTCGCCATTCCACTGCACGTGCAGGCGCAGCGCGACCCGTCCTGCACGCCAGGCTTCACCCAGTTCATCGGGCGTAACCGCGATGGGAGCAAAGGCCGTCGAAGGCTTGGCTTGCAGGAAACCGAAGCCGGTCTTCATCTCGTGCGGGCCCAGCGCACGCAGACTCCAGTCATTGATCTGTACCACCAGGCGCACCGCTTGCAAGGCCTGCTCCGGGGTGGCGCCCATGGCCACCGGGCCGACCACTACGCCGAACTCGCCCTCGAAATCGATGCCCTCTTGTTCTGAACACAGCGGCACGTCCTGATAGGGACCGAGGAAGTCATCACTGGCGCCTTGGTACATCACCGGCACGGTATCGAAATGCGGGATCGGGGGCGTATTGAAGGCCTGTTCCATCAGCCGGCCATGATTGAGGAAAGCCGACGCATCCAGCCATTGCGGCGCGCGCGGCAGCGGCGCCATGCAGCGTTGTGCATCGAAGCCGATACTGCCATCGGCCCGGCCGGCATTGAGCGCCTCGTAACGCTCGGCCAGCGCGCCCTGGACCTGGTCCCAGCGTGCCATGGCATCGATCAGGGTGGCGGCGATCTGCGGCACCGGCAAGGCGCTGCGCTGGTCACGGGAGACCAGCACCAGGCTGCCATCGGGGCTGCCGTCATGGTAGGTGGCCAGTTTCATGCGGCGACTCCCTTGGCCAGTTGCGCGGCAATGGCGGCATCGTATTGACCATCGATCAGGATGAAGAGCATACGACACGGCTTGCCCGAGCGATTGGCCCAGGCATGGTTGGTGCCGCGCTGGATCACCACGCTGCCCGACTTGAGCGCCACTTCGCCGCGGTCCAGTACCAGCGTCATCTCGCCTTCGATGACGATGCCGTAATCCACCGATTCGGTACGGTGCATCAGCGGGTGCGGTGAATCGGCCTGCATGGTGGAGGCTTCGGCTTCGCCGATCTGGCTGAAGGCATCGTGCATCTTGCTGCGGGCGCTGGCCAGGAACTCTTCGGTGTCGGGTGGAATATCGACGAAGCGCATACGCGTGCCCAACTCGGGCGGCGAGAGCACCATGGCACCCAGCGTGGGATCGAGGCCATTGTCCACGGGCGCAGGGGTGGCGCTGGTGCTCCAGACTTCATGGAATAGCGTACCGGGAATGGCGGCGATATCGACCACGGTAGGCAGCGGGCCGTCGCTGCTGACGATGGAGTGGCCTTGGGCGTCATGGCCGGTGACCACGCGGTGAATGGGGGGGAAGGACATCATGGGCTCCTTTTGAATCTCTTGAATCGCTTGAATCGCTTGAATCGGGGGCAGTGCAAGCTGCGTCAGTCTTCCTCGAAGATCGCCACGGCACGGGTCCAGCCGGCGCTGGCACCGCGGATCTTGTGCGGGAAGCAGCTGATGGTGAAGCCGTGTGCAGGCAAGGCTTCCAGGTTGTGCAGTTTTTCCAGGTGGCAGTAGCCGATGTCACGGCCGGCCTTGTGGCCTTCCCAGATCAGGGCTTTGTTGCCGGTCTCGGCCACGCGCTGGGCGGTGTAGGAGAACGGCGCATCCCAGCTCCAGGCATCGGTACCGGTCAGGCGCACGCCACGTTGGAGCAAGTACATGGTGGCTTCGTAACCCATGCCGCAACCGGCGCCGAGATAGTCGCGGTGACCATAGCGCGAGCCGGCACGGGTGTTGACCACTACGATATCGAGCGGCTGCAGGATGTGGCCGATGCGTTGGAGTTCGGCTTCCACATCGGCTGCCGTGGCGACATAGCCATCGGGAAAGTGCCGGAAGTCCAGCTTCACGCCAGCCTGGAAGCACCATTCCAGCGGCACTTCATCGATGGTGATGGAGGGACGTGCACCGCCGTTCTTGGCGTCCTGGGTGGAATGGAAATGCCAGGGCGCATCCAGATGCGTGCCATTGTGCGTGGTCAGGGTGACCCACTCGGCGGCAGCCGCTTCGCCATCAGGATAATCCTCGGGCTGGGTGCCGGGCAGCATGGCCATGAATTCGGGCAGGGTGTCGGCGTGCTTCTGGTAGGTGATCTTCGGCGCCAGCGGCGGCGGGTCCGAGAGCACATCGTTTTCAAGGTAGATGGACAAGTCGACGAAACGATGACGGCGACGTGGCTGCAAGGGTGCGGTCATGCCAAGGCCTCCTGGGATTGAACAGCGGCGCCGCGCGGCAGCCGCGAGAAACAGAACGATGCCGTCAGCCCCAGGGCGATGGCCACCGAACCCAGACAGGCATAACCCCAGCCCTGCACCAGCGTGCCGCCAAGAATTGGGCCGATGGCAGCACCCGTCATCAGCATGGCGGGCGTGGCGGCCAGGGCGCGGCCACTGCGATCGAGCCGGGCCATCAAGCCGAAGGCGAAGGTGTGGGTGAAGATCATCACTGCGGCAAACACCGAGGCTGCCACGGCATAGGGTGCAAAGCGCGTCGAGGACATCATCAGGGCGGCCAGCATGGCCTGCACCAGGGGCCCGAACATCAGCACGCTGCGGGCCGGCAGGCGCTTTTCCAGCAGTGCTGCCAGCGGTGCCGGCAGCAGATTGACGAAACCCAGTGCGATGAGCACACCGGTCAAGGCTGCGTGACCGAAGCCGCGATCCATGCCCACACGTTCCAGAAAACTGAAGATCATCGATTGCACCAACCCCATGCAGGCAATGCCGGCGATGCCCAACCACACCACGCGCGGCATGGGCGCACGTGGACCGCTGCGAGGCAGGATGCCCTCGGTCTCGGCAAGGGGAAAGGCCAGCGCGCAAGCCACTGCGCCGACGGCCATGACGCCGCCGAAGATATAGAACAGCGCCGCACCACCGTGACTGGCGATGATGACCGGGGAGCCGCCCAGAAACACAATGGCGAACACGCCCAGTGCCATGCCCACCAGCGCGAAGCCACGATGCGGATTGACGCCACGGGCGATGGTGCCGTGCGTGACACTGAGCGACAGCCCGGTGGTGATGCCACAGGCGGCATGAAGCAAGGCCAGCAGCAGCAGGCTATCGGTCTGCGCTGCCAGCATGAACAGGATCGCCGAGAGACTGAAGCCCAGCGTCGCTCGCAGGCGTGAGGTGCGCGGATCGAAGCGCGGCGCCACGATGGCGCTGGCCAGCACCGCCCCGCCCAGGAACAGCGACACCAGCAATCCGGCCTGCTGGGGATTGAAGCGATATTGGGCCACCAGCGCGCCTATCCATACCGGTAGCGCCACCATATCGATCATGCCGGCACAGTGCGCCAGCATCAGCGCAGCCAGGGCGCGCTTGGAATAGCTCGTGTTCATCTTGTCTCCTTGTCTCCTTGTAGCGCGCAGATCGAAAGCCGTGGATGGTTTATTTTTTATATTGTTTTCTGCAGTCAGATCGGCTTGACCAGCGCGGCGTGCGACTCGCGCATGATGCGGGAATGTTCATCCTTGTCGCCGCCTTCGACCTCGATCTCGCCCAGCCGCGCCGAGTTCTCCACCACCATGCGGCAACGTTCCCAGCGGCGTTCCTCGAAGGCCGACAAGGCCAGCGGCACGGAGTCGTTGCGCGCCAGTTCGTCGGCCAGCACCAGGGCATCCTCAATGCCGATGCAGGCGCCCGAGGCCAGGTGCGGGGTGGTGGCATGGACCGCGTCGCCGATCAATACCACCCGGCCCTGATACCACGGACGCGGCAGCAGCAGCCCTTCCAGTGGGCGGAAGATGATGCGGGCGTTGTCGTCGAGCTGATCGCGGATAGTCTTCAAGACCGGTGCGCTGAAGTCCGCCAGCAGGCCACGCAGACGCTCGACGAAGCTGGCCGGATCGACGTGATCGTTGAGCGGACGCGGCTCGGTGACGAACAGATACATTTCATCCTTGGAGACCGGATTGACACCGGGCTTGATGCGCGGCCCCATCCACATGGTGCAAGTGGTGATCTCGGGCGGACGCGGCAGCACCGCACGCCACACCGCCTGGCCGCTGTAACGCGGCTTGGGTGCGTTGGGGAAGATCTGGGCGCGCAGCTTGGAATAGAGACCATCGGCGCCGATCACCAGGTCATAGCGACGGCGCTGGCCATCGGTGAAGTCCACCTCGACTTCGTCGCCCACCTCGCGCAGTGCGGTAAAGGTGCAGCCCAGGCGCACCTCGGTGCCCGCCGCGCGCGTGGCATCGGCCAGGATGCGCGCCAGTACCGGACGCAGGATCGCGCCGCCGCCCGGCACGTCCGGTGAGGCCAGGCGTGGTGTGGGCAGCACCGCCACCTGGGGACCATGCGGCAGACACAGTTGCACGCCATCACCGGCCGCACCCTCACGCAGGAAGGCATCGAGTACGCCCAGTTGCTTCAAGGCGCGCAGGGTGGCCGGGCCCAGGCTGATGCCGGCGCCATAGTTGCGCCACTGGGCATCCAGTTCCACCAGGTCGACCTGGGCGCCCAGGCGGCGCAGTTCGATGGCGGCCGAGGTGCCGGAAAAACCGCCGCCGATGATGAGGATGCGTTGGGCTGCGAGTGTCATGGTGAGTCTCCTGAATTTTTTTACTGAATTTTTTCTTGCACAAACTAGATCGAATTGCCTTCGGCTACATGCAGGCCGCCATCGCCATCGATGCGCAGTGGCACCGGAGTGAGCGTGTCACCCAGGCAAGGGCCGAGCGTGCACACGCCGGTCAACGGATCGAACAGCGCGCCATGGGCGGCACAGACCACGTGCGCGCCGCTGGCGTCGAGGTAGGCATCGCGCCGCCACGGCAGGGGCGTGCCGTGGTGCGGGCAGATGTCGCGCCAGGCGCGCACCTGATCGCCCCGGCGCAGCAGGAAGATGGTGGCCTGCCCTGCGCCTTCGGTATCGAAACCGCGCGCACCGTCCTCGGGCAACTGGGTCACGTGGCACAGGTACATGGCTGCCTCTGCGTTGGCGACGTCAGTGCACCGCGCCTGGCGGCGGACCGCTCGGCGCCCACTTCTCGCGGTACTGGAACAGGAACAGTTGCGAGGCATCGGCCCCCATCGGGACTTCACGGGCGGACCACTGTTCATCGTGCAGGTCCATGTCGGCGTCGTATTCGACATGGCAGCCCAGCGGCGAATTGAAGTACCAGAACCAGTTGCTGCCAAAACGATGGCGACCCGGGCCCCAGAAGCTCTGGTATCCCTTCTCGACGAAGCGGGTACCGGCCAGCAACACTTCGGTGGGGCCACCCATGTGGAAGGTGAAGTGTTCGCAGCCTTTCATGAAGGGCGGCGTCTGGATCATGAAGAGAGTGTGGTGATCCTGCGTGCCGGCCGGACGCAGGAAGGGGCCCACGCCAGTGAAGCGGTCGGTGCAGATAAAGCCCAGGCGATGATAGAAAGCCTCGGCCTTGGCCGCGTCGGGCACGAAATACACCACGTGCGACAGGGTGCGCGGCAAGGCTTGCAGATCAGGTGGCAAACCCAGTTGGTTGGGCGCGCGCTGGGGGTCGCCGGGACCGTTGACGCGTTCGGAGGACAGCGCCAGGTCGCGGCGCACGGTCACTTGGAAGGCCAGGGCAAAGCCCATGTCATCGACACTGCGGACCACGCCGTCGCGGCGACTGACCTCGCGGTCGCGACACAGTTCGGTTTCGATGGCGTCCAGGGTGGCCACATCGGCCACGCCATAGACGGTTTCACGCAACAGGCTGGCGGTACCCATGGCCGGCGGCAGCGTGGCGTCGTCCTTGGCACGCAGCACGACGGCGGTGCCATCGAGTGCTTCGAAGCGATCGCCGCCGGCATCCTTGAGGCCATAGTCGATCAGGAACTGGCGGCAGGCGGGCAGATCGTCCACGCCAAAGACCAGGGCATCGGGTCCAATGATGTTCATGCGGATTTCCTTATGATTGACTCGGTGTTTTCTCGTGGCGCCGTGGGCATCAGCCCTTGGTGCGCCCACCCAGGGTCTCGGCCACCCAGTCGGCGATGACGTGGCCGGCATTGATGGAGTTGTCGAAACTGGCGTGCTGGGTGCCACCTTCACGATCCGTGAAGATCTTCAATTCGCGCTTGGGGCTGTTGACCAGTTGTTCGTAGGTGCGATGCGCCCACTTGAGCGGAATCTGACTATCCTTCTCGCCATGGGTGACCAGGAAGGGCACGCGGATCTTCTCGACCACGCCATCCAGGTGCACGTCTTCGGCAATGCGCATGAAGTCGTCGATATCCTTGGCGCCCCAGACCCAGCACACGTGCTGCCAGTAATGCGGCACGGGGAAATCACCCTCCTTTTCCAGGCGGCGCTTCTGCACGTCGCGCCAGTCGTGATTGGCGCCCCACACCACGCCACAGGCAAAGCGCGGTTCCAGGGCGACCACCCGCGGGCAGTAGTAGCCACCCAGGGAGACGCCTTCGCAGCCGATGCGGGTGGCATCGACATCGTCACGCTGTTGCAGCCAGTCCACCACGTGACGGGCCCAGTGCTCGGCATCGAAGCGCGCGGTCAGGCCCTGCAGGCGCAGGGCTTCACCGGTGCCCGGCTGGTCGATCACCAGCGAGGAAACGCCGCGCTCGGCCAGCCAGCCGGGCAGGCCGACCAGGTATTTCATTTCCTTGGTCGAATCCAGGCCATTGAGCTGCACCAGGATCGGGGCCGGACCTTGCACATTGTGGGC
Source organism: Herbaspirillum sp. B65 (assembly GCF_000333555.1). NCBI lineage: Bacteria > Pseudomonadati > Pseudomonadota > Betaproteobacteria > Burkholderiales > Oxalobacteraceae > Herbaspirillum > Herbaspirillum sp. B65. Next base: position 20,759 of record NZ_BADI01001099.1, read on the forward strand.
ACGGGTATAGAGCCCCGAGATGACCTTGCCCTCATAAGGAATTTCGACACGTTCGCAGTTGTCGCCGGCCAAGGTGATGCCACGCTGGAACACTTCCAGGAAGCGCCGGTACAGCTCCAGCCGACCCGGCGCGCCATGACCCTGCAGGCGCTCGCAGGTCAGCAGATAGCTGGCCGCGCGCTTGTACTTGGCGCCGGCCGAGAGCAGCCGGCCGCGCACTTCATCCTCGGCGGCCAGGCTGCACAGCTTTTCTGCCATGTCCGCCCAGGTGGCGCGAAAGGCCGCTGTGCCTTCGGCGTCAGGCTGCTTGGCCGCCTCCTGCAAGGGCGCGCACATGGCTTCGATTTCGCCGATGCGGGCGCCCATCTCGATGGCCAGATCGACGGAAAGATTCCAGACATAGTTCGTCGGGAAGTAACGGAACATGGTGTAACTCCTTTGATGATGAGTGTTGCTCAGGTGCTGCCAGGGCGCGCTCTTCAGTGCGGCCCGCCCAGCCACAGCGGCATGGCGAAGTTGATCCAGATGGCGTCGCTCTTGGCCGTGTTGGCGGCATACAGGCCGCGCTGGTAGTTCATGTTGATGCTGTAGGTGCCGGCGTTGTAGCTCACGATCGGCCCCATCGCGAAGCTGCGCGCGCGATTGCCCGTGATGCTGTTGCCGTTCTGACGGTCGTCGGTGAACTGGTTCAGATAAGCGCCGGTCACGCCGACCTTCCACTTGCCGAAGTTCCAGCCGCCGATGAAGTCGGCCACATAGGCCGAACCGGAGCGGTAGTTGGTATCGCTGTTCTTGTCGTTGAAGAGCAGCCGGTTGGAGATGCCCAGATCCAGGCCCTCTGGATCGTTGTGGCGGATGGCCAGCACCGGCTGGTAGGAGGTGTAACCTGCCGCCACGCTGGTGCGGGCAGGATTGTAGGAACCGGTCTTCAGCGCGAAGTCGAACCCCCATGTGACGTTGGTGTTGGGGGCTACGTCCCAGCGCAACAGCAGGGGCGTGACGGTGACGTTGGAGAGGCCATTGTGGTTCTCGCCGTGACCGAACACTTCGGTATGCAGCGACACTACCGGCAGCACCAGTTGCGAATACACCTTGGCGCCGAGGAACTCCACACCATAGGAAGCCAGCAGGCGCGTGGTGGACGAGAAAGCGTCGGACTTGAAGGGGATCGGCAGCTTGTTGCCATGGTTGTCGTAGAGCCCGTCCGAACTGCTGTAGTTGAACTGCTGCACCGCGAAGAGGCCGGGAATGGGGGGCAAGGCCGCGATGTAGTCACTGGTGGACCCGGCAGGGAACGGCGAAACGCCACTTTCGAAGGCTAGCGCGGACTGCATGCTAGCAGCACTCAACACGGTCATGACGGCACAAACTGCCAGCCGACGGGCTGGTACATATCCTCTCTTCACTTCTGTCTCCTTGTCTCCTACTCTGCCTAGCTTGTTGTCTCGCCGTCTGGGCGTGTTGTCGTGGCCAGGCCGAAAGTGGCGCATAAAGCGCCACTGGCTTGCCCTGCCGGCCTTTTCTCATGCTTGTCTGCGAGGCCGTGCAGCGGTTGTGTGAAGATTAAGGTCGAGGTTGATATTGATCAAATGGATTGTTTTGATTCATGATATGGACGCCATCAATACATGACCGCGCCCAGCGACACCGCACAAGAAGGCCGGCACCCTGACAACGGAGACTGACCCATGCGCTTCAACAAGCTCGACCTCAATCTGCTGGTCGCCCTCGATGCGCTGCTGACCGAACTCAACATCAGCCGCGCCGCCGAAAAGATCCACCTGAGCCAGTCCGCCATGAGCAATGCGCTGGCGCGCCTGCGCGATTATTTCGATGACGAACTGCTGGTCCAGGTGGGCCGCCGCATGGAACCGACACCGCGTGCCGAGGTACTGCGCGATGCGGTCAACGACGTGCTCAGGCGCATCGAAGGCTCGATTTCGGCCAAGCCAGCGTTCGTACCGAGACAATCGCAGCGGGAATTCCGCATCTCGGTCTCGGACTTCAGTCTCAGTGTGCTGATCCCGCGTGTGATCGCACGCGCCCATGCCGAAGGCCCAGGCATTCGTTTTGCGCTGATGCCGCAGGTGCAAGACCCGACCCGTTCGCTGGACCGCGCAGAAGTCGATCTGCTGGTGCTGCCGCAGGAATTCTGTACGCCCGACCATCCTGCCGAAGAAGTCTTTCGCGAGCGCCACGTGTGCGTAGTGTGGCGCGACAGCCCGCTGCCCCAGGGCGAGTTGACGCGGGAGCGCTACATGCCCGCCGGTCATGTGGTGATGGTGCCGCCCGGCGCCCATTCATCCTCGGTGGAAGCGTGGATGGCCCATAAGCTGGGCTTCGAGCGGCGGGTGGAGGTGACCAGTTTCAACTTTGCTTCTTGCATGGCGCTGCTGCAGGGGACGGACCGCATCGCCACCGTACATGGACGGCTGGCGCGCCAGCTAGCGCCGCAACTGCCGGTGGTGTTGAAGGAAAGCCCGCTGCCCCTGGCGGAAATGCACCAGATGATGCAGTGGCACCGCTATCGCACCAATGATCCGGGCATCGAATGGCTGCGGCGGGTATTTCTGGACAGTGCGCGGGAGATGGATGAGAGCGTCGGTGGCTGATGCCTCGTCGATGAAGAGGTTTCTAGTCGATTGACGGCCAATACGGCGGTGGGTCGCCCCGGTTTTGGGCCGATATGAATGAAAAAGCCCCGACAACCAGGCCGGGGCTTTCAAATGGACTTCATCCGGTAGCGCGATGGCACCGGAGATGAAGCTTCGTGCTTATTTCACCACGTTCAGCAGAGTACGCTTGCCACCCTTGTAGGTGTACAGGGTCAGGCTGCCGTTGAGGATGTCGCCCTTCGGATCGAAGGCGATTTCGCCGGTCACGCCCTTGTGGTGGATCTTGGCCAGAACCGGCAGATAGACCTTCGGGTCCGACGAACCAGCCTTTTGCATGGCGTCGGCCAGGGTCATCAGCGCGTCGTAGGTGTACGGTGCGTAGATCACGACGTCCTGGTTGAACTTCTTCTTGTAGGCAGCCTTGAAGTCTTCCAGCGGCTTCTTGCCTGCTTCGGTCACGCCACCGGCTTCGGCACAGACCACTTGATCGTCCTTCAGACCGGCGCCAGCCAGGCCCGGCAGTTCGGTGGTGCAGATACCGTCACCGCCCATGAACTTGGCAACGATACCCAGTTGGTCCATCTGGCGCAGCATCGGGCCGGCCACGGCGTCCATGCCGCCGAAGAAGACCAGGTCCGGCTTCTTGGCCTTGACCGAGGTCAGGATGGCGTTGAAGTCGGTCGCCTTGTCGGTGGTGTACTGGGTAGCCACGATGGTGGCACCGGCAGCCAGGGCGCTCTTGCGGAATTCTTCGGCCACACCTTGGCCGTAGGCGGTACGGTCGTCGATGACGGCGATATTCTTGGCCTTGAGTTCATTGACGGCATAGCGACCCAGCACGCCACCCAGTTGGCCATCGTTGGCCACCACGCGGAAGGCGGTGTTGAAGCCCTGTTGGGTGTACTTGGGGTTGGTTGCCGACGGCGAGATTTGCGGGATGCCGGCGTCAAAGTAGATCTTGGAGGCCGGGATGGTGGTACCGGAGTTCATGTGCCCGACCACACCCTTGACCTTGGCATCGACCAGGGTCTGGGCCACGGTGGTAGCTTGCTTCGGATCGGAAGCGTCGTCCTGGGGCACCAGTTGGAAGGTGACCTTCTTGCCGGCGATCATGAAGCCCTTGGCATTGAGTTCGTCCACGGCCATGCGGGCGCCGTTTTCATTGTCCTTGCCGATGTGCGCATTGGGACCGGTCAGGGGAGCGACGTGACCGATCTTGATGACTTCTTGTGCCTGCGCAGCCCCTGCGAATGCGAACGCTGCCACCAGTGCTGTAGCGACAGGAATCATTTTAATTTTTTGCATGAATTGCTCCTATTACTTCCAATGAATGATTGAAAACGCAGTGCGTTGTGTGCCATTTGTTATGTGTGCTGACCGAACCTGACCACCGTATCGACGATGACATCGCCGGACAGCACCGCAGCGCCTCCCAGTGGGTAACTGGTTCTTGCTTGCGGACTCTGCTACAGCAAAAAACGAGCCATGCCTGAGAGCATCACGACTCGGGCGCTTTCCCGCCGGTGATCCGCGAATAAAAAGGGACGGAGCCACAGAAGGCAAGCGGCCCGGACGAACGGCCAGGCCAGGCGAGGCAGTTCCACCAATGCACTGCCCCGCCGGGCAGAATACACCTGAATTGTGCGGCTGGGAGAGCGAGTTCCGTGCCAACACAACTCTTCATTCAGATCGCACGTTTTATGCACTTTTTTGAATCAGCGCGCGACGAATTGCACCAAGAAAGGCAGCCAAACAAAAAGAATCTGCACTTCTTCCCAAGCTTTGCTGGAAAGGCGCTTGATGAAACACACATAAAATCCCGCAAAATGAGAAACATCATTCTTGCATCCGCGCCTCCTGCTATTGACCCCGCCCATACAATGGCATCGACTGAATGAAAAGATTAAGCGGCTTGCAGGGGCGGCCCGGCCAGGCACAATTCTTGTTAGCGTGCTGGCGACCCGGCGCATTCCGGATGCAAGCGAACCGAGTGTCTCGATATCGCTCGGCCTGCCACTGAACTGCTTGTGGCGGGTGGCCGCTTGCCTTCCAGAGTGTCGTTGCCCCGCCATGACTGGCTGCCGTCGCTACGTTCTGAGAGAAAACGATGCCAAGCGCGAAGTCCGAGACCGCCCATCGCCCTGCCCCCTGGCCGTACAACAGCCACACCGTGCATTCACTGGACGACGCCGCTCACTCCATGAGCGGCTGGCAGATCGACATGCTGCAGATGTCACCAGGCAAGCTCAACTACTCGCTGTCGATGACCCAACTGGGGCATATCCAGATTTTCCGCGAGCTCGCCGACAAGCCGCTGCTCAAGCGCGGCATGGCGTGCCCGGGCTCACTGGTATTCAGTTTCGTCCTCAAGGCACAAGGACGGGGCTGGCTATCCGGTCGCGCGGTTGATCCACAGGTCGGCCTGGTAGTCGATGGCGACCTGCTGCCGGAAATCATCACCCCTGATCATCTGGACCTGATCTTCATCGTGGTGGACCGACGCTGGTTGAGCGATCGTATCGGCGACAGCGCTAACGAGCAGATCTCGACCGGGGTACGCAGCTTCGGCAACCTCAGCTTGTGGCATGAGCAGGAACTTGCCGTCAACAAATTGCTGCCCACGTCCATGCGAGCATCGCAGGCGGCCGGGCCTGGCATGAGCATGGCCCAGGTGCTGCAGCAAGTCGAGGTCGGCGAGGAAGATACGTCGGGGGTGGAAGAGCTGGTACTGGAGGCCTTGCTGGAAGTGCTCAACTCGGTGCGCAGGATTGAGCCAGTCAGCGAGACCGGGCATAAGCGCTTGATCGACCAGGCCCGCACGTTAATGCTGGGCAATAGCCTTGAGCGCCAGACCATGAGCCAGGTGGCCGCACAACTGGGCGTGAGCCGACGCCACCTGCAGACCTGCTTCAATAGCGCCGTTGGCATCCCCGCCACCGAATTCGTGCGCGCCGAGCGCCTCAACCAGGTCCGCAGGGAACTGGTGCGAGCACGTCGTAGCGCTCGCTCTGTCTCCATCGGCGACGTCGCCGCCGAGTGGGGCTTCTGGCATCTGAGCCGTTTTGCCTCCGACTACCGCGACATGTTCGGCGAGCTGCCCTCCGAAACCTTGCGCCCTCATCTGCCGTCGAGCCCGCGCCGCGCAACAATCGAGGTTCCTTCCGCATTCACTTCCCAAAACGGATAACGCTAAGTAGGGCGTCATTCCTAGAATCCCCCCACCACTTCGCAAAAAGGTGTGGGGAATGAATGACGTCGACATCGTCCGTACCGGACGCCACAGCAGTGGTGTCGCCTGTTTCGCATTCTCCACATTGTTCCTGTCCACGCTGGATCCTGCGACGCCCTGACGCCCTGACGCCGGGACGCCGAGAGCCAGTGCTTGCGTAGATCAAAGCAATGGCAGCCCCTTGGAGCAAACAGAGATGATCAATATCGAAACCGCGACCTACTACACCGCCACCAAGAAATACGATCTGAATTTCCCGATCCTCGACCAGGATATCGACGTCGATATCGTCGTCATCGGCGGCGGCTTCAGCGGCGTCAACACGGCCCTTGAACTGGCCGAGAAGGGCATCAAGAACATCGCCCTGCTCGAAGCCCGCTACCTGGGTTTCGGCGGCAGTGGCCGCAACGGCGGACAGATCATGGCGGGCATCGGCCATGATCTGGACAAGATCAAGAAGGATGTCGGCGAGGATGGCATCCGCGCCATCTTCGAGATCAGCGATCAGGGCGCCCGTATCATCCAGGAGCGTGTGGACCGATATGACATCGATGCCGATCTCTGCCATGGTTATGGCTACATGGGTTACAACCGCCGCCAGGCCGCGACTTTGCGTGCCTGGGAAAAGGAATTCAAGTCACTCGATGCAACCCAGGACATCCGTTACCTGGAAGGTGATGAAGTTCGCTCGATCATCGGCTCGGACGTCTACTCAAGCGCCCTGCTGCATACGGGCGGAGGACATGTGCACTCGCTCAATCTGCTGCTGGGCGAAGCCCAGGCCTTGTCGCATCACGGTGCCAGGATCTTTGAATATTCTCCCGCAGTGGAAGTCAGCTATGGCGAGCGCATCAAGGTGCGTACCGCCAGAGGTAGCGTGACGGCCAACAAGCTCTTGTGGGCTTGCGACAGTTTCCTCAACGGCATGGAGCCGGAACTGCATCGCTCCACCATCAACACCTATGCGTTCCAGTGCGTGACCGAGCCGCTCTCCGACCAGCTCATCGAACAGATCAGCCCGATCCGCGGCGCCTACAGCGATATTCGCCCGGTCATCGATTATTTTCGCGTCACTCGCGATAACCGACTGCTGTTCGGTTCGGCCACGCCGCTCGTGGAACACATACCGAAAGACCTGAAGGCATGGAACCGCAAATTGATGCTCAAGGTATTCCCTTACCTGCAGGACGTTAAGATCGACCTCGCATGGGGCGGGCCGATGGCTTGTGGAGCCAATCTGTTCCCGCAGATCGGCAGCTTGCCGGATCATCCCAATGTCTTCTATGTGCAGGGCTATGCAGGATTCGGCGTCACCCCCAGTCACATCATCTGCAAGATCCTGGCCGAAGGCATGGCTGAAGGATCTCCGCGCTATGACCTGATCAGTTCCGTCCGACGCGCCACCGTGGTCGGCAAGGACCAGTTGCGCCCCCTCATTTGCAGCGCCGCCAAGACCTGGCACCAAGTTTCCGGTTATCGGACCGGACGTCGTTAAACAGAAAGGACTTCACCCCATGAACATCATCGAGATCAGCCACGCCCCCCGCCGCGAAGACATGCAGGCCATCGGCCCGGTCAGCGTACTGGGCGCCACCATCGAGGCAGGCGAGGCGCAAGCTTATGCCACGGGCACATTCGGCGCTCCTGGCGATGCGGTTTCGGCAGGCTATTTCGGCGTCACCCGCAGTACTTTCCGGATGACCTACCCGTTCAACGAGCAGGCCACAGTGGCCGAAGGCAGCGTCAGGCTCACCGATCTGGCCACCGGCAATTCGCTCAGTTTCGGCAAGGGTGATAGCTGGTTCGTCAAGCAGGGCAGCGAGATACTGTGGGAAATCCAGAGCGACTTCTTCGTCAAGCATTTCTTCGCCGTTGCCAATCCGTAACGCCTTACCCGCACCGATCAGCTCGTACTCTCCTCCGCTATTGCGCAGCTTGGCAATGGTTAAAGCCCGCTTTCATTGGCGGGCTTTTTTTCGTTGATGCTCCAAAAACTACGCCCAACAGGATAATTGACAAAGAGGGCCAGGCGGAGAACCTGACTGTGGAGTCGTCGAGCGAGCTTGGCGAACGCCTTGCTGGAGGTCAGTTGATTCAGATAAAAAGCGGATAATTCTGTCCGGAATTCGGCGAAAAGATTGTGGCCTAGCTTGATTTTTGAGTCATCACCACTCGCTCCCATGCTTAGTGCGGTGCTTGCCTACCAACAAAGAGGCCGATCACGATAACTAGTGCCGAAAGAATCAAAACTAGTTCAATCCGCTCCCCTAAAACGACCGCTGCAATTCCAATGCCGAGAATAGGGGTAGCGAGGACTCCGAGAGCTGAAGTAGTAGCGGGAACCCGTCTGTTCACGACCGTCATCGCCCAAAACCCAAGTGCGGTGCCGATAACACCGTTGTACGCCAGCGCCAATGCGGTAACTGAGCTTACGCGAGTAGGTGGCAATCCCTCCAACCCTAGAGCAAGCCCACTGAGCACCACGGTCGCCAGCAAGCATTGCCATGGCATCAGTTGAAGAGGTGTCGCGGTCCAGCGATGAGCACGCGTGTAAATGATACTTACCGACCAGCTGAGTGAAGCCAGAAGCGGAAGGACATTCCCCCAAATGGCGTCCTGCTCGCCAATCAGACGCATTCGATCCGACAAGCAACAAGAGCCCACCAATGCCGATCACCATGCCCAACATCTCTCGAATTGACATTTTCTCTTTGAGAAAGACGACCGCGGCAGGTGCCACCCAGAGTGGTGTCGTGTAGCCCAGGACAATGGCCCGACCAGCAGAAATGTGCGTTAGCCCCAGCGTCATCAGAGCCGCGAAGCCAACCATGTGAAACAAGGAAATAGAGACGACAACTGGATAATCACTTCGCGGTGGAAGGATGAGCTGGCGATTCAGATAGAGGATGGGAAAGAGCAATATCGCAGCCAACGCCGTCCGCATCGTGATGGCCCACAACGGCGCAATATCATGGACGGCCAGTTTCATGACCACCCAATTAAGACTCCAGGCTAAAACAACAAAAATGAAGAGCCCAATTGTTGACCGCGTAGCCGGCACCGCTTGGCCAGAACGCAAAGAAGTGCTTGAAGTAGTTGTCATGGCCGGCCCCTGTAGACAAGTCGTTCCACATTGCCAGATGTAGAACGACTTGTCTACACTAAAAGGACCATGCGACCACCTGTAAAGCCTTCATCTCCCCCCCTCCCCCCGCGCGACCGCATCCTGCAAGTCGCGCAAGACCTTTTTTATCGGCATGGAGTAAGGGCCACCGGGGTGGATCGGGTGATTGCGGAGGCTGGCGTGACAAAAGTCACTTTTTATCGCAACTTCCCGTCCAAGGATGACTTGATTCGGGCATTTCTGCAGCAGCGCCACGAACAGTGGATTACGTGGTTCAAGAAGCGGCTTGCGATATCACTGGAATCTCAGACGGCAGCAAACCGAAAGAAGCATCCTCTCGATCCGCTTCTGGAGGTTGCGGGAGAATGGTTCAACGCACCAAGCTTTCGCGGTTGCGCGTTCGCAAACACCGTGGCCGAGGTCGGGCATAGCATGCCATCGATCATTGAGATCGCACAAAAACATAAGAGAGAAGTACAGGAGGTCATCGAGGCGCTTCTCCCAAGAGACACACGGTCCTCCGACATCGCCTGGGCCGCGACATTGGCCCTAGATGGCGCCATTGTGAATGCTCAATTCGGCGACGCGTCGCAAGAGTCATCCCTTCGCATTTTGTTGCATTTGCTTCGCGCATTAGAGAAAAACATCTCATGAAGCTTCCTCGGGAAGCTAGCTACCACACTAGACCTTTACGCAGCGGCGCGGCAATTTTGACTTCTCAAGACCGGCCGGCACTACCGGAAAATTCATACTTGAACGAATTCTTGAAGTTACCAAGAAGAAACAAAAAATTGGGTATGTCGGACAACAGTGGGGGAAGAGCTCTCGTTTTACATGCTCAAAACCGAAATTTGTTTTCGCATGAAATTTAAACGTCCATGTCGAATGCAAATCGTCATATTGATCAGAAGGCAACGCGACTCAATCCTAAACCACTGATTTTAAATAAGTATTCCAGTGGCACTATTTATGATCGTTGTGACATTATTGACAGAAATCTTTTAACTCTGAACCACACCTCCAGTCCCATCGGCCATGGTTCAGTTCTAAATTCAATCAAGTCTGAACTCGAGATTCACTTAACTCTGAACTTTCCACTATTTCGTTCATTTAACTCTGAACTTTTCCCGATGCAAGTTTCGGCGGATAGTTACAATTTGACAGTACCCCTCACTTAGATGCACTAACAATGTGAGGCACATCGTTTCAACCAAAGCGGCGTCAAAGACACATTAAATGGTGCTAAAGTATGGCGTGTGCTTGAGGACAAGCGGCAAAGCCTCTGAGCAAGTGCCTCCCCCCCCACAAGACAAAT
>NZ_BADI01001098.1:0-870 GCF_000333555.1 Herbaspirillum sp. B65
GAATTCTCAATCCCCATCCTTGACCACATACTCCTTGCCTTCCGCGCGCATCTTGCCCGCTTCCTTGGCCCCCGCCTCACCCTTGAAGGCGATGAAGTCTTCAAAGGCAATGGTCTGCGCACGAATGAAACCGCGCTCGAAGTCGGTGTGGATCACGCCAGCCGCCTGCGGGCCGGTGGCGCCGACCGGAATCGTCCAGGCGCGCACTTCCTTTACGCCGGCGGTGAAGTAGGTCTGCAAGCCCAAGAGCTTGAAGGCGGCGCGGATCAAGCGGTCCAGGCCGGGTTCTTCCATGCCCATGTCGGCCAGGAAGTCGGCCTTGTCGGCGTCGTCCAGGTCGGCGATCTCGGCTTCGATGGCCGCGCAGATGGCCACGATGGGGGCGTTCTGTTCCTGGGCATAGGTGGTCAACTGGTCCAGCAGCGGGTTGTTGGTGAAGCCGCTGTCGGACACGTTGGCCACGTACATGGCCGGCTTGGCGGTGATCAGGCACAGCGGCTTGATCAGCAGCATTTCTTCGGCATCCAGGCCCAGGGCGCGCACCGGCTTGGCTTCGTCCAGCGCCGGCATGATGCGTTCCAGCAGGGCCACCAGCTTGGCGGCACCGGCCTTCTCTTTGCATATTCTTGTTCCGTTTCCCCCTTGCGTACTAGTTGCAGCTTTTGTGCGTCTCCTTTTCGGAAGTCTGTCGCTGCTTCCCCCGGCGTAATCACTTCATACATTGTGCGTAAATATCGGTCCAGACCGCGTTCACTTCGGAACTTCCACCAACCTGTTTCGTGACCAACTTGAGCTAAAAAGTGGGAACAACGAAATGGGGAGGTCGCGATGAGATATTTTCGAAGAACTTTGTTAGATGCAATTCGTATG
>NZ_BADI01001097.1:0-3311 GCF_000333555.1 Herbaspirillum sp. B65
CCGGCGCGGCAAGCTGCCGGCCCGCACTACGTGGACGAACAGCCAGATGTCATTGAGGTCTAGCATGGCGGGCCTGGATTGCTTCCATAAATGGATCAGTGAAATGCGATTCTCGCATCTATTGGAAGAAATGAAAACTGGGTATCGTAGACCCCACTGCAAACGCCCTTCCCAACACGGCAATGCCCACCGAACCATCGAAAGGACACCCCATGAGCACCCTCCTGCACATCGACTCCAGCGCCCGTAGCGACGGCTCCATCTCGCGCCAGTTGACCGCTTCCTTCGTCCAGCAATGGCAAGCCAAGAACCCCGGCGGCAAGGTCGTGCATCGCGACCTGGCGGCCAACGCCCTGCCGCACCTCAACGAATCCATGCTGGGCGCCTATTTCACCCCGGCTGAGGCGCGCAGCGCCGAGCAGGCTCAGGTCATCCAGCAATCCGACGCCCTGGTCGATGAACTGCTGGCCGCCGACACCATCGTCATCGGCGTGCCGATGTACAACTTCGCCCCGCCCTCGACCCTGAAGGCCTGGATCGACCACGTGTTCCGTGCCGGCCGCACCTTCAAGTACACCGAAACCGGCCCGGTGGGCCTGGCTACCGGCAAGAAGGCCGTCATCATCCTCTCGCGTGGCGGCAAGTATTCCGAAGGCCCGATGGAAGCACTGGACTTCCAGGGCAAGTACCTCAAGGGCGCGCTGGGCTTCATCGGTATTACCGATGTCGAACTGGTGGTGGCCGAAGGCGTGTCCATGGGTGAAGAAGCGGCCAAGGCCGCCGTGGCAGAGGCCCAGGCCAAGATCAACGCCACCGTCTGATCGCAGCCCCTGCAACACCCGGCAACGGGGCGTACCGTGTATCGCGGTGCGCCCCGTTTCGCTTGATCAGTCCAGTCATTGGGTTCAGTGATGGCCCAATCCCTTGTGCATCCGGCGCAATCCCAGCCAGACGCAAGCCGCCACCACCGGCATGGCCAAGCCGGTGGCCAGATCTGGATTGAGCGGCAGGCCAGCCGCCTTGGCGGCCTTGCCGGCATACCCCAATAGCCCGATCACGTAATACGAAATGGCCGCCACCGACAGGCCTTCCACTGCCTGCTGCAGCTTCAGTTGCTGGGCGGCGCGGGCATTCATGGATTCCAGGATCTGACGGTTCTGGCGTTCCTGCACGATACCGATGCGGGTGCGCAGCAAGTCGTTGGTATGGGCGATGCGCTCGGCCAGCGCTTCCTGGCGGCGGGCGATGGCCTGGCAGGTGTTCATGGCCGGCGCCAGGCGGCGTTCCATGAATTCGCCGATGGTCGGCACCCCTTCGATGCGCTGCTCGCGCAATTCTTCGATACGCGCCTGCACCAGCCGAAAATACGCTTGCGAGGCCGAAAAGCGGTAGCTGTTTTCCAGCGACAGCTTTTCGATGCGCGCCGCCAGCCCGGTGATTCTGCGCAGGATGCGCTCATCCTCGGCCTGCTCCTCGGGCGTACCCGTGGTGGATTGCTCGGACTGCACCATGGCCGCCGTCAAGGCCGCCAAGTCGCCCTCGATCTCGTTGAGCAAAGGCCCGGATTGCTGCGCATGGGGCAAGCCCAGCAGCGCCATCATGCGATAGGTCTCGATTTCCAGGATGCGCTGGGCCAGGCGTCCGCCCTGCAGTTCGCGCAGGTCGATGTCGCGCACCACGAAGCGCGAGAAACCATCGGACTGGATCTGGAAATCGGTCCAGATCTCACCGCCCTGCAAGACCTTGCTGGAACTCATCAGCTTGCCTTCAAAGATGCGCTGCATCTGGCGTGCAGTGGCCGCCGGATCATCGGAACCGGGCTCCACCACCACGTGCGCCGCCACCATCAGCTTGCCCTTGAGCGCGATCAGCCATTGCTGCGGGATGTGCGCCAGCGGCGCGCGGGCAAAGGCCTGATCGGTCGACAGCACTTCTTCGTGCGCCTGGGCGAAGGTATAGGTGGCGAACTCGGTATGGCACTCCCACTTCAGACGGAAGCGGCCGAAATCGTGATAAAAGTGCTTGGCCTCGCCGCCCGGCGCGACCACGCCGAAATGGGCACACAACTCATCGAGCAAGGCGTGCTGGGCGCTGGCGTGGCGCGCGCCGTTACCCTCTTCGCGCACATAGACGGCCAAGTGCGTCAGGGTTTCGGAGCGCGTCAACTGCAGGAACGGGCGCGAATGCACCTCGGCCGCCAGGACGACACGCTGCGGATGGTTCAGGCTGGCAAAAACGATGGACATGAGGCTTTCTCGTGGAGGGTTCAAATAGCTTGCACCGGGCGCTCTTGGTGGCGCTCGCGGCCAGCGGCAGTACCGTACCGCGTGCAAGAAGCACGCCGGCCTGCCGCTCAATCATGGGGTGATGCTTACTGCGGGGCCGAATAGCTGACTTCCAGGATGGTCAACTGCTCCACCCCCGACGGCGTCTGCAGCACGACTTCATCGCCTTCGCGCGCCTTGGTCAGGGCCCGCGCCACCGGCGAAATCCAGCTGATGCGGCCCTTGAGCGGATCGAACTCATCGATGCCGACGATGGTCACCGTATGCGCTTCCCCGCGCTGGTTTTCGTAGTGCACGGTGGCACCGAAGAAGACCTGGTCGCTGCCGTGATGGACCGAGGGATCGACCACTTCGGCATTGTCCAGCCGCTTGGTCAGGAAGCGGATACGGCGATCGATCTCGCGCAGGCGCTTCTTGCCGTAGAGGTAGTCGCCATTCTCGGAACGGTCGCCATTGGAGGCCGCCCAGGACACCACGCGCACCACCTCGGGCCGCTCTTCGTCGATCAGGTGCAGCAGTTCATTCTTGATGCGCGCATGACCCTGCGGGGTCATGTAGTTCTTGGCCCCGGCCGGAATGGCCGGCAAGGCGAGCTCATCATCGTCGTCGCCGCCATCGGATTCTTTTACAAAAGCCTTGTTCATGCTGGAGTGGGTTAGGTATGCAGGTTCTGGCGTATTGTAGCCTCATGTGCAGCAACGCAGCGGTACAGTTGGGCGCATGAATGTCGCACCCACTTGTCACGGTAGCCGTCCACGCCAGGCTCGCCCTTTGGGCCGCACTCGGCGATAATCGTCATTTGGCCCGCATATGGTCGTCATGTCGAGCCTCCCAACCACCCTGCTCCTTCACGCCCTTACGCCTTCACTCCTCCTAGCGCCATGTCCTCCATCGCTCCCCGCTATCGCATCGGTCTCATCGCCAACCGCGCCCACCAGGACGCCTCGGATTCTGCCCTGGTGCAGTTGCTGACCGGNTCGCGGCATCGTATCGAAAGCCTGCAACCCGAACTGATCGTGGTCGGTC